>NZ_CP063204.1:4142500-4442500 GCF_019904275.1 Zunongwangia sp. SCSIO 43204 | reverse complement strand
TTTCTCGTAAATGAGCGTCAAGACAATACTTGCGGTAATAATAATGGTCGAAGAGAAAAATACCGGGCCGTTAACCTCTAATCCAAAAATGGATTTTTTCTCGTCGCTTCTGGTAACTTTTTCTGCCATACTAATGTGTTAGATGTTTAAAAATAATATCCTATGTTTATATTAAAACGGGCTTCCCACTTTGCATCTGGGTTCCCCGCAGAGAAATCGTCTACATAATTACCGCCAAGCCAGGAGTGATTATAACCTGCTGCATAGTCGATATATGTGTAAACTTTTCCAGCGGTAATCAAAACGCCGGTCACATTCATAAAAGAATCTTCAAAATCGTCTTCGGCTTTATCCATAAAACCAAAATCATTATAGAATTCCAAATTTGATATTGGACCAATTTCTACAGGAATACTTCGGCTAACCGCAAGAGAGTAAAGATTGAAGTCTGCTGCAACGCCATAAGTACCACCGTAAGCCCCAAACTGAAGCACATTATCACTAATAGTATCTGGCGTGATCGGGTTGTGATCTACGATCATTCCCTGTGCTTTTACATTCCACTTTTCGCCCAAATATTCGTAGTGAAAGGCAAAACCGTGATGATCGCCGGTTTCTTTAGTGTCCAGATTATAAATACCACCGTATTGAACCGATGTTCCTAATTGATGGTTTCTATCTTTCCCAAGTTTGTAAATAAACTTTCCGTTAAACTGGTTAATTTCTTTGTTTCGTCCTGCAATATCGTAAGAATATCGAGAAGGATCAATTTCTGAAGTGCTACCAAATTGTAATTCTTCAGCATTTTTGAAGAAAGCTAATTGATACTGAATCCTTTCTGAATCATGAATATATTTTATACCCATGTCATGATCGTCTTCTAAACCAACATAATAAGTAAGGTTGAAGAACCAGTTGTGCGAGTTGTACTGCTGAAGCCCAAACGGAACCTGAGTTAGACCAACCTGAATCTGGTCTTCTTCATTAAACTTGTAGCCCATCCATCCCTGCTTCAGGAATCCACCACCAAAAGCTTCAGAATATAATCGATATTCTACGTTTAGAAAGATGTTTTTGTAAGTACCTACAGCATTTATCCTAAACATATCGTATCCAAAATCACCACCTCTATCTTTCTGTCCATCTTTCCAACTGGATAGATTATAATTAAAACGAAGTGCACCGCCAAGCGTAAGCTTAGGTTTTTCTTCTTCTCCTTCGTCCTGAGCTAAAAGTGGAGCTGAGAATAGTAAGAAAATGATGCTAAGAAAAAACTGATAAGATCGAAGAGGTAAAGTTTTTGTCATTCAAAAATGTTTTTAGTGGATCGCGAAAAAATAAAAATCTTCTACAAAATCCTAAAATTTAGTAAAGCCTTATATCATCTTTGGGAACAATTTAGATAATTGATTCTTAATTGTACAATAAAAATAAGATTTAAAAATAATATCCAATATTAATATTAAATCTGGCCTCCCATTTAGGGTCTGCTTCTCCGGTAGAAAATTCGTTATCAAAATCGCCACCTAACCAGGAATGATTATATCCGGCAGCATAATCGATATAAGTGCTTACCGGCCCCGAATTTATTAGAACTCCTAAAACATTCATGTAAGAATCTCCAAATCCATCGATGCGTTTATGCATATACCCAAAATCGTTGTAAATCTCTATTTTTTCTACAAAGTCCCGATTGATATAAAATAGGTGTGAAACTCCAAAGTTGTACATCTCAAAATTTGTAGCTACTTCGTACGGAGTGCCATAAGCGCCCATTTGGATAATATTTCTGGTATTTCCGGGAGCGTTCGCAGGATCGAATTCAGCTTTTGTAGCCTGTGCTTTTATAAACCAGTCATCAGATTTATATTCATAATGAACAGCGAGAGCGTAGCGATTTCCAGTTTCTGTGGTTTCAATATTATAAATTCCGCCGTATTGACCAGATAAGCCCACCTTATGCATGCCATCTAAAGAAGGTTTGTAAAGAATCTTTCCGTTAAATTGATTCACCTCTTTGTTATTGCCAACAATATCGTAGCCGTAACGATGTGGAGAGGCAGGAGAATTATTTCCAAAGGTAAGTTCTTCAGCATTTTTAAAAAATCCCAAATGATATTCGAACATATCACCCATGTACGAATACCGTATTCCCATATCATAATCGTCTTCTAAACCAACATAGTATGGTAAATTTAGAAACCAGTTGTGTGAACTATAACGTTCAATACCAAAAGGAACTTGTACCAGTCCCATTTGTACTTCGCGTTTATCATCTAACTTATAGCCAAGCCAGCCCTGTTTTAAAAATCCTCCACCAAAGGCTTCAGAATAAAGTCGATATTCTGCATTTACATACAGGTTTTTGTAAGAGCCATTTACGGCAAGTCTAAAAACATCAAAACCAAAATCGCCACCTCTTTCCTGCATTTCAGGTTTCCAGGAGGATAAATTGTAATTGAAGCGCAAAGCGCCACCAATATCTAATTTTGGTTTAGGTTTTTCTTCGTTTTTTTCCTGAGCAAAGCTTTGGTAGGGTAGAAGAATGCTAAATAGTAGAATAGGAAAAAAGTAATTTCGGAGTAATAATCTATTCATAGTTTACTTTTTTTTTAAGTTACTACGAATAATTAGCATATGTCTATAAACGATTAAACTTTAATATTTAATTAAAGTTTGAGTCGTCCTAAAATAGGTTGACAGTTTTTAAAAGTTTAAATCAATCCCGTGAAGCTAGCTTCACGGGATTTTTTGTTGTGTATAAAATTAGGTGTTTTGTAGCTAAGGCTTAGATGTGGTCTATGATTGTTATATGTTTTTATTGACTGTTGAACCAGCAGGCTGAGTTCTTTACCTGTATTGCATTTGTTTATCAAGAACTCTCCCTTTAATATCCCGTTAATTCGTTCTGCTAACGCATTTTGATAGCAGTCATACCCATCTGTCATTGAAGGTATAGCATTTGATCGCTTCAATTGAGTTTGATACAACGAGGAGCAATACTGCAAGCCTGTGTCAGAATGGTGTATTACCTCGCTTAATGTAGTTCTTCTTTTATTAGCCATTTTCATTGCTTTAACTACATTCTCTGCACTCATATCATCACTTAGGTGGTAGCCCATTATTTTTCTGCTAAAGGCATCTGTCACCAAGGAAAGATAGTGAGTTCTTTCTCTACTCTTGATGTAAGTAATATCGCTTACAAAGTATTGCTCCGGTCTTACGGGCGTAACATCTTTCATCAGGTTAGGGTGTTTTTTTAGCCAATGCCTAGAATCTGTTGTCTTTGTGTAATTCTTTTTTGGTTTTATAAGCATTGATTCTGACTTGAGATAATCAAATAGCGCATCCCTGCCTATTTTGACTCCGATCCTTTCAAATTCAACCTTGAGCAAATAATACAGTTTACGAGTACCCAGCCTTGGCATTTGCCGGCGCACCCTTAAAATCAGTGGTTTTATCAAGTCAAGTTCATCAGCTCTTATATTTTTTCGCTTTTCTGCTTGATAGACAGCCTGTCTGCTTATCCCAAACAATCTGCAACAACGTGACAGGCTTAGTCGGTGTTCTTGCCGGATTCGTTGGATTGATTGGGCAAATGCTTTTTTCGAATAGAAGTTCCATATTGTTGATCTGGGATATCGATCATCGTGTTGAGAATCTTATTCTTAAGCTTCTCATCTGATAGCTCTTTTTCTAGCCTCTTGATCTTTTGAGCAGGTGTTTCTTTCATTGTGTTACAGGTAAGTCTTGACTTTGGTTTATTCCAGTCTAAGGTACCGTGTCTGCGTAACCAAACCAAAACAGTACTCCTGCCTTGGATACCATAAGCTTTTTGGGCTTGTTTATAAGTCATTTCGCCCTTTTCTACCTGAGATACAACGGCCAATTTAAAGCCTAAATTGTAATCACGCTGAGTACGTTTCTTCCCAGATCTTTCTGTATGTTTCATAAATAAGTCGAATTTGTGTCAACTTATTTCAGGACGAGACAGTTTTAAAAAGAAAAAAGCCTTCTATGAGCATAGAAGGCTTTAAATAGAAAATTATAAACAAAAAACAGAATTAGACTACAAATTAAGATTGTGTAAGCTGAATCATAATGGCAAGTTCTTCTGCTAATTTATCGGTATTACCATTCCAACCTACAGATTTAAATTTAATACGACCATCAGGTCCTACCACAAATTTTGTAGGAATTCCTGAAACGCCATAAGAATCTACAACTTCAAAATCGTTGCTATCTTCAAGCTTTTCATCCATTAAAACATGGAAGTCGTACTCGTTATCAGCAATAAACTCGGTTACTTCTTTCATACGAACATCTGGAGCTTGTCTCTCCCAGGTATCGATAAATAAGAATTCTACGTTTGGATTGTCTTTGTGAGCAACTACAGCTTTTTGCATTCCCGGGAACGACATTTTACATGGCCCGCACCAGGTCGCCCAAAAATCAAGAACAACGGTTTTTCCTTTTAATTCTTCTAAACTAACCTCGTTACCATCAAGATCCTTTAAAGCAAAATTGCTGGCATCCTCGTCGATCATCATTTTTTTGATATCGCTTTTAGCTTTTTTATGCCCTTTTTCTTCAAGCATAGCTAACTCGTCTTCAAATCCAGAAGCATCACCACTTGCAATATAGGCTTCCTTATAGTATTCTTTTAATTTTTCAGAAGCTTTATTTTCAGCAATAAAATCGGCTGCCTTTTCCTTGGCAACATCGTATTGCTCATCTTCAACTAAATATTGAATGTATTTTTCAGTAATATCAGCATCGGCCATTTTAGAATTGCTAGCCATTTCCTGATATTTTATCGCTTCTTTTAGATCACCTTTCTTATACATTATTGTTGCATAAGTATCCTGATACATCGCTTTGCTATAATCTAAATTTGCTGCGTATTGAGAAGCTGCTTGAGTTTCAGGTTTATCTTTTTTAGGATCGATATTGTCTAAAACAGTTAAGGATTTTTTAGAGATTTCCTGGGCTTCATCTAGGTTTTTGTTTTCTTCAACCAATTTCCAGGCGATACTATTATATGCTGAAGCCTTTCTTCCTTTCTCTGAAATTTTTGAAGCATATTCCTGAGCCTTATCGATTTCACCTTCGGCAGTAAGTTCACTTGCCAGCGTCGATAGCATGTAGCTTTTGTAAACGTTGTCTTTTCCTACTTTATCCTGGTAATCTATAAATACCTGCTCTTTTGTATCAATACCTTGCGCCTGATACAATTTTTGGTAATAGCTTAAGGAGGCTAAAGAACCTTTTGGAAACTTTTCAGGAATTAAACCTCTCAAAGAATCAGCTGCTTCCTTATTTCCTATAGCAGCATTAACTTGAGATAATTTGGAATAATCGTCTTCGCTAAGAGAATCGTTTTCTTTAGCAGCCTGCATTTGTTTTTCAACGAAAGCACTGGCTTTTTCTTTGTCAGCCTTTATAGCGACAACATAAGGAAGTGCCCATTGTTGTTCTAAAGATGGATCTTTTTCAAAATCACTTTCATAGCGGGCAATAATAGAATCTTCAGCTATTTCTACACCTCCATATCGCTCACCCAGTCCGTAAAAATTTGCGATCTGTGAAGCACTTCCAGAAAGCGGATTCCCTTCTTCATCATATAAGGGTAAAACAAATCCAGCCTTATTGTTATTTTGGTCGATGTTATATTGTTTGAATTGAAATGAGATCGCAGTAGCCGTATCTGGGATTTTGATGCTAGATGTATATAGCATAGCCGAATCTTTAAGTTCGATATCTTCTGGATAGATATTGCTGCCGGTCATAAAATTGATGATTCCTTTAACCTTCTCATCTTCACTATCTGGAATGCTATCTTCAGCGGCATAAGTGATTTTAATTTCATCACCCGGTTGTGGAAATTCTTTGTTTATATGAAGCGCTCCAATATCTTTACCTTTTTCTTCAGGTTCGCTTTCGCAAGAAGTTAGAGCGGTACACAAAGCTAATGCAGGTAATATTAATTTTCTCATTTTTCGATTGATGTTTTTTCGTGGTTTTGTATGAAAATAGTTAAAAACAGTTGATATTTTACGTTTAAGCGTTAATTTAACATTTATGCTGAATATTGATTAATATAATCGTTTTTAAATGAGTAAAGCGTAAAAATGTGCCCTGATTTTATCAAAAATAAAAAGGCTCTGTTCGCAGTTTTTAGATTACAGAGCCTTTTTTAGAAATAAAATAAATTTCTAATTAGAAAGCATTAATGGTTTGTCTAATCGCAACAAGATTAGTCATTAATTGTTCTAAATATTTTAGATCTAGCATATTGGCGCCATCACTTTTTGCATTTGCAGGATCAAAGTGCGTTTCGATAAATAATCCATCTACATTATTTACAACTCCGGCTCTGGCAATGGTTTCGATCATATCTGGTCGCCCTCCGGTTACTCCGCTGGTTTGGTTTGGTTGTTGTAAACTATGGGTTACATCTAAAACCGTAGGAGCAAACTCTCTCATGGTTGGGATGCCTCTAAAATCTACGATCATATCTTTGTAGCCAAACATAGTACCACGATCTGTAACCATTACCTGCTCATTATTACAATCGGTTACCTTAGTTACTGCGTGTTTCATAGCCTCCGGACTCATAAACTGTCCTTTTTTAAGGTTTACGGTTTTCCCGGTTTCAGCAGCGGCAACTACAAGATCGGTTTGGCGAACAAGAAAAGCCGGAATTTGTAGAATATCAACATATTCTGCGGCTAATTTTGCGTCTCTAATTTCATGAATATCGGTAATCGTTGGCACTTTAAAAGTTTCAGAAACCTTTCTAAGGATCTTCAAAGCTTTTTCGTCACCAATCCCGGTAAAACTATCGATACGAGAACGATTCGCTTTTTTAAAACTCCCTTTAAATACATAAGGAATCTTCAGTTTATCGGTAATTTGAACAACTTTTTCAGCAATTCTTAAAGCCATTTCTTCACCTTCGATGGCACATGGCCCGGCAAGAAGAAAAAAGTTATCAGAATCGGCATTATGTATCTGTGGTATATTTTCTAATTTCATTTTTCTAGAATTAATTCAGCAAAGATAACTTAATCAAATTTGCCAGCCATATTTTTAGAATATTGTCATTACCGGGCAATATTCGATGTTTTCAGAATTAATTTTTTGGGTCTTAATTAATAGCCTTTTGACGATTATTTAACCTGAATGTCCATAGAAACCGCTTATTTTTGATGAAAATAGACTTATTAATGCCTAATTTGAAGCTCGTCTTCTTAATGTGAATAATGTTAGCAATGATAAATGATTCTTTTTTAAGTATTTAAATTAATTAATACTGAAAACCCCAAATTTCAATATAAAATGATCTTCTCGAAAAGTCATATTCCACGTTTTAGTATATTTTTCTTTAGCTTATTTATGCTGAATAATTTAATCGGAAGAGCTCAGGAAAACAGAAGTATTAAAAGGATTTCTACGGAAGTTAAAACTACAGATTGGAAGAGAACTGAAGCCTTTGAAACCTCCTACGATAAAGACGAAGTCTTAGATGCAACCGCTTATAAAAAGGAACCAAAATTAATTGGGGTAGTAGATGTAGAAGAAGCCTCGGGTTTAGCATATTCTGTAGCGAATCCAGGAATGCTTTGGACGCATAATGATTCTGGTAACGACAATGAGTTATTTTTGATCAATGCGCAGACAGCCGAGTTAGAAGCAACTTACGAAATCAAAGGAATTAAAAATAAAGATTGGGAGGATGTCGAAGTTACTATCGATCCAAGATCTGGCGAACCATATATTTATGTTTCTGATACTGGCGATAATAACGAAGATCGTAAAAATTATAAGGTTTACCGTTTTAAGGAACCAGTCTTTAAAAAAGGAGATAAAAAAGAAAAATGGAAACCAAAAGATCTATCTGAGATCAAATTAAAATATCCCGATAAGCACCACGATGCTGAAGCGATCTTTGTAGATCCATTTACTCAAGATATTTTTTTGGTAACCAAGAGAGATTCAAGGTCGATTATTTATGTGCTGCCTTTCCCGGCAAAAACGGAAAAAAAGAATAAGCTAATTAAAGTTGGAGAGCTTTCTTTCGATCGGGTTTCTGCAGCAAATTTTTCTTTAGATGGAAAAAGATTGGTTATCAAAAATCGGGAAGAGATTTTTTATTGGGAAAGAGAAAATAGAGAGAGCACTTTAGAAATGCTTAGGCGAGATCCCAAAAAAGCGCCTTATGTGGTAGAAGTACAAGGAGAAGCGATATGCTTTGATAAAGATGGTAATTATTTTACGCTAAGCGAAGCTGCAGATGAGCCGGAAGATGCCAAATTGTATAAATATTTACTGAAGTAATAATATATTTCAAAGCGATCCTAGTTCTAGGAATAGCTGATTTTTGGCTCTTTTTTAAAGCATTTGCAGTTATTACTTTAAAAATTAATATTTTAAATAACTGATGTTTTGTGTTGCGTAAAATGCGTGTAATTCTAATTTGAAACTTCAATTTAAATATAAGTCTTTGTTTTACAATTTGTTACTTTTAGATTATTTTTTCTAATAATATAATTTAAAGCTTTATTTGGCGAAAAATAGCTGTATATTTGCGCCCTTTAAAAACAGGCTTTTATGGCAGCTATTAAAAATATTGCAATTATTGCGCACGTAGACCACGGTAAGACTACTTTGGTTGATAAGATCATGTATCATTGTCGTTTATTTAGAGAAAACGAGAATACTGGTGATCTTATTTTGGATAATAACGATCTTGAAAGAGAGCGTGGTATTACCATTACTTCTAAGAACGTATCTGTAGTTTATAGAGATACGAAGATTAACATTATCGATACTCCTGGTCACGCCGATTTTGGTGGAGAGGTAGAGCGTGTATTAAATATGGCAGATGGTGTATTACTTTTAGTAGATGCCTTTGAAGGACCTATGCCACAAACTCGTTTTGTACTTCAAAAAGCGATCGACCTTGGTTTAAAACCATGTGTGGTTGTAAATAAAGTAGATAAAGAAAACTGTACTCCAGATGAAGTTCATGAGAAAGTTTTCGACTTAATGTTCGAACTTGGAGCAGAAGAGTGGCAGTTAGATTTCCCAACAGTTTATGGTTCTGCAAAGAACAACTGGATGAGTGACGACTGGAAAAACCAGACAGAAAATATCGAGCCATTATTAGATATGGTGATCGAACATATTCCTTCTCCAAAAGTAGATAAAGAAGGAACACCACAAATGCTTATTACTTCTTTAGATTTCTCATCTTTTACAGGAAGAATTGCAATTGGTCGTTTACAACGTGGAGTTTTAAAAGAAGGAATGAATGTTTCTTTGGTAAAACGAGACGGAACAATAAAGAAAACCAAGATCAAAGAACTTCATACTTTTGAAGGTCTTGGAAGACGTAAGGTAGAAACAGTTGAAGCTGGGGATATTTGTGCGGTTGTAGGATTAGAAGGTTTTGAAATTGGTGATACTATCGCGGATTTTGAAAATCCAGAGGCTTTAAAAACAATTGCTATCGACGAGCCTACAATGAGTATGTTATTTACCATCAACGATTCACCTTTCTTTGGTAAAGACGGTAAGTTTGTAACCTCTAGACATATTAAAGAAAGACTTACAAAAGAATTAGAAAAGAACCTTGCATTACGTGTTAACGAAACAGATAGTGCAGATAAATTTATGGTGTTTGGTCGTGGAGTACTTCACTTATCTGTACTTATCGAGACCATGCGTCGTGAAGGATACGAATTACAAATTGGGCAGCCACAGGTAATTATCAAAGAGATTGATGGTGTTAAATGTGAGCCCGTTGAAGAACTAACAATCGATCTTCCAGAAAATGTTTCTGGTAAAGCAGTAGAAATGGTTACGCTTCGTAAAGGAGAAATGCTTTCTATGGAAGCGCGTGGTGATCGTATGGTTTGTGAATTTATCATCCCGTCTCGTGGAATTATAGGTTTACGTAACCAGTTATTAACTGCAACTGCCGGTGAAGCTATTATGGCGCACCGTTTTAAAGAATATCAGCCGTTAAAAGGAGGAATTCCAGAGCGTTTAAATGGATCTTTAGTATCTATGGAAAAAGGAACTGCAATTCCTTATTCTATCGATAAACTTCAGGATCGTGGTAAATTCTTTGTAGATCCGGGAGAAGATATTTACGAAGGTCAGGTTATTGGTGAGAACTCACGCCAGGATGATATGGTAGTGAACATCACTAAAACCAAAAAACTTTCAAACGTACGTTCTTCAGGAGCAGATGAAAAAGCGAAGATCGTTCCTGCAATTAAGTTCTCTTTGGAAGAAGCTTTAGAATATATTCAGAAAGATGAGTATGTAGAAGTAACTCCAAATCACTTAAGATTAAGAAAGATCTTCTTAACTGAAAACGAAAGAAAAAGAAATAAGATTATCTAATCGATATTTTATACCGAAACAAAAACCTCACAGTGCTTAGCTTGTGAGGTTTTTTTGTTTAGTTCACAGTTCAAGGTTTACAGCTGTCAGCGATCAGCTTTCAACATTCAAAATTCAACATTCAGCATTCAGCATTCAACATAAATAGTTTATCACATTTTCAAATCACCCCATTTTCAAATTATCAAATTCAATATTTTAGCATTCAGCATTCAATATCATCACATTACCACATTACCACATCATCACATCATCAAATTATCCTGTCTCATATCTCAAATCTAACGTCTAGTATCCGGAAGAAAAAGCCTCAAATTTTAACGAATATTGGAGTCCATAAAATCATAGTTTCTGTTGAATATAGCTGGCGATTTGGCTATTTTTGCATCGTGAAATTCTTGTTTCCCATATTCGCATTTTTGATCATTATTCGGCCTGCTTTTCCGGTAGTGGAATATGTGCTGAATTACGATTACATCAGTAAAGAGCTTTGCGAAAATAAAGACAGACCTGAGTTGGCCTGTAATGGGAAGTGTTACTTGATGCAGGCTTTAGCTGAAGCTTCAGAAAAAGAATCACAGCAAAAAAAGGAAACTTCAGCAAAAAAAATAGAGATCCCTTTATTTTATGCTGAAAAACAACTGGTTTTAAATACCAATTTCGATGCTGAGGCGATTGCCCATAACTTCGTTGCAAAACCTCAGTTTTATCAATATTATTCTCTTCAGGACTTTTTTCATCCTCCAATCATTTAAGTTTTTCGATATTCGAGAATTTAAGGATCAATGTTTAGACTATTCAGAAAATCATTTTTGAGTAGTAATCATACGTATTTTTAAAAACTTAAAAGTTTAAGATGAAGATTTCAATAAAACTAATCTATAGATCGGCTTTGCTATTAAGCCTTGCATTAATCGCTGTTTCCTGTGCTGAAGATACTTCAACTAAAAAAGAACAATACGAAGAATTATTTCACCAGGTGTTGGACGTTCACGACGAGGTGATGCCTAAAATGGGTGATATTCCAGAAATTTCTAAAGAATTAAAGGCGATCGCCGATACCAGTAGCACATCCGAAAAATATCTAAAAGCCGAGCAAAAACTACAGGAAGCCGATAAGCTAATGATGGATTGGATGCATAGCTTTAGCGACGAATTTGTGAAGAATAAAGCGAAAGTTCAAAAAATGACCAACGAAGAACTTCAGCAACAAATCGAAGCTTTACAGGAAGAACTTGGCGATGTAAAAGCAATGCAGCAAGCTGTAGATTCTAGCATAGAAAACGCACGAGCACTTACTAAATAATAAGTATTACGCGCATGCGATATTTGGGCTTTTTCGTAGCCTTTTTTATCCTGCTTAAACCTATAATGCCCATTTTCGACTATATTTTCAATTACGATTATATAGTAACGGAATTGTGTATTAATAAAGATCGGCCAGATCTTGCCTGTAATGGTAAATGTTACCTAATGCAGTCGCTGGCCCGGCAGGCAGATGAAGAGCACGAAGAAAAACGCGGAATCTTAGCCAATAGATACGAGCTGCCTTTGCTATATTTTGAAGTTGATGAGGTGATTTTCGATGAAAAACCAGTCAATTTTAAAAAAGGTGAAAAGCAGCAGTTTTCTTATCTGGCACTTTATACTTTTCTCTTTAATAAGAGAATGGTAAAACCTCCTATTGTTTAAAAATTCATTTTAAAAAGGGCTAAAATTGGCTTATGCAATAAGACCGACAGCCATAGCTATGTCTGAAATTTCCGAAATCAATCAAAGTTTTTGGAAAAAGGTATAGCGAAAAATACTATTTAAAATTGCTTAAAAAGCACTTCAAAATTTAAACAAAATGAATTTTAATTATATAAAAACTCTTGTAATATTTCTTGCTATTTTATTAACCGCCTGTTCTTCAGATGACGATGCGGTAAATAATTTAGGAGGCGAAAATAATGTGCGTATCGAATTTGAGGCCGGTGTTGATGGCGATGCACTTTTGCTTGGCGCCGCTAGTTATACGAATTCTAACGGGGAAAGTTTAACGATTAATCGTTTCAATTATATCGTGAGCAATTTTGTGCTTATCGATGCTGAAGGAACCGAATTTACCTATCCAAAAGATGAAAGTTATTTTGTGATCAGCGAGGAAAATGAGCTTACCGAAGTTCTTTTAGAAAACATCCCGGCTGGCGAATATGTAGCGCTTCGATTTGGTGTAGGTGTAGACCAGGAAAAATATCAGCAGGGCGCAGAAGGTCAGGGTGATTTTCTTCAGATTGCCGAAGAAAATGCAATGATGTGGTCATGGCAGGCTGGTTATAAATTCCTGAATTTCGAGGGAACTTTTACCTCAGAAAGTCTAACCGAGCCTACAATTTTCCAAATCCACATGGGAAGCCACGGAAGCAGCCTGGACAATTATCGTGAAGTTACACTGCAACTACCAACCGATGCTTTGGTAAGCGAAAATTTGAGTCCGGTGGTACACATGGCTGTAGATGCCAATCAGGTATTGGATGGACAATACAAAATCGAACTTTCTGAAGCGGCTGTGGTAATGATCGACGAGGTTAAAAGTCCGCAAATCTCTGAAAATGTAAACGGAATGTTTCGGGTAGATCATGTGCATAACGGAGAAAATGTTCAGCATTAATCGGCACCTTTTGATGAGTAGATTTAGAAATGAATTACTGCTGATATTGCTGGTTTTTGGATTAAATTCTTGCAGTGATGATGAAGGAGAGTATATCTCGATCAATCGCGAGTTGGATGTGAATATTCCTTCAAATTTTCCGTCAATTCAGTACGATCTTAGTGCAAACGCACCCACTGAAAAGGGTTTTGAGCTTGGTAAAAAGCTGTTTTATGATGGTAAGTTGTCCTCAAATGGATTTATTTCCTGCGGATTTTGCCACGAGCAGCGTTTTGCGTTTACGCATCATGGGCATCAATTTAGTCATGGTATCGACGATCTGGAAGGAACCAGAAATGCTCCGGCTATTCAGAATATGGCTTTTCAGAAAGAATTTGCCTGGGATGGTGCGACTTCGCATCTGGATTTGTTTCCTATAATTCCGATTACCAATGAAGTTGAAATGGGTGAAACAGTCTCGAATGTGATTTCAAAATTAAAAGCAGATGCCGAGTATCAACAATTATTTGCTGAAGCTTTTGAAGATGGTGAAGTAAACAACGAATATTTCTTTAAAGCCTTATCGCAGTTTATGGTGATGATGATCTCTTCAAATTCGAAATACGATAAATATGTACGGAATGAAGAGGGCGGTGATTTTACCGAAACAGAAGAATATGGCTACGAATTATTTCAGCAAAAATGTGCTTCCTGCCATACCAGCGATCTGTTTACCGATGATGCTTTTAGAAATAACGGTTTGCCCATCTATCCTGGCATAAATGATATAGGCAGAGCAGAGGTGACCGGAAGCGTAGCCGATAATTATAAGTTTAAAGTGCCAAGCTTACGAAACGTAGCGATCACAGCACCTTATATGCACGATGGCCGTTTTGGTAGTCTGGAGTCGGTACTTAATTTCTATCAAAATGGTGTGCAGGATTCAGAAACTTTAGATCCTATTTTAAAACAAAATAATAGGTTGGGGATCGATTTAAGCGAAATAGAAAAAGAAGCTTTGATCGCTTTTTTAAATACCCTAACCGACGAAACTTTTTTAAACGATGAACGATTTGCAGAATATTAAAAGCATAATACTATTGATATTGGGCGTTTTTGGCAGTACTTTTTTAAAGGCCGAAAGCTTAAAAGATTCAACCGATGTCTTTGCGAATTTTAATTTTAAACGCACTACTGAAGATTTTGCTTTAGTTGAAAATCATAAAACAAGTGCCGAATTTTTCGATTTTGATGATTGTGATGTTTGCGGCTGCGGAAGTAGTGGCGGTAGCATGGGCTACGGTACGATTGGCGATGGCAATTTTGTAGGGACTCGATATATCACGCAACAGTATCGATCGCGAGATGGAATTTACAATAATTCTCCCTGGATCGATGAGAATTTTAATACCATGCAGGCCTGGGCCAGAATACCGGTTAGTCAGAAAATTAAACTGAATGTAATTGTGCCATATCATTTTCATAATCGGCAATTTGTAGATGAAACTTCACAGCGCATTAATGGTTTGGGGGATATTAGTATACTTGGATTTTACCAGTTAATTTCACCAAAGTTAGACGGATTTTTACCCGAGCAGCAAACCAAATTCAAGCATAATCTTGAAGTAGGAGTAGGAGTGAAGTTGCCAACCGGGGAATACGATCGCGCTAATAATGAAGGTAGTGTAAACCCGAGTTTTCAGGTAGGAACTGGAAGTTGGGATGTATTGCTTGCCTCAAATTATTCGGTAAGTCATAAAAACTGGGGATTGGGAGTTTTAGCGAACTATACAATTAAAACTGAAAACGAGCAGGAGTATCATTTTGGCGACCAGTTTAATTACGGGGTAAATTTATTTAGAACCTTCAACACTATGAATGCAAAAACATTTACGCCTGTTTCTATTAGTCCGGTTTTAGGTATTTCAGGAGAAGTTTTTGAAGAAAATGAAAGTTACGGTCTGGCCGTTCAGGATACTAAAGGAAATATTTTATTTAGCCGAATAGGCGTAGAATCTACCTACGGAAAAATATCTGGCGGTGTCAATCTTATGCTTCCGTTATCGCAGGATCTAAATGGCGGTGTTGTTGAAGCCAAAATGCGATTAGGAATTCACCTGAATTTCGTGTTGTAAAAAACAGACTCCAGTAAACTAGCGGGCAAGCTTGTGAGGCATTTTTTTGAAAATCGTCTTTGTATTGAGGCAAGCTTTAGAGCATTTAATCTCGATTATCGAGTAAAAAAGAAAAGCTGCTATTTTTTTACAATAGCAGCTTTTTTATATAAAATCGTCTTAGAAATTTAGAAGGTTATTTCAGAATAAATAGTTTTTCTGACTTCTAACTTAAACCGTTTTTTGCACCACTTCAAAAACACGTTGTCCGTCGCATTTGAGCGTTTTAGAAGGATATTTCAGTAATAATGCATAATCGTGAGTGGCCATTAAAATCGTGTTTCCGTTTCGGCTAATTTCCTGTAAAACTTCCATCACTTCTACAGAGGTTTGTGGATCTAGGTTTCCGGTAGGCTCATCGGCAAGGATCAATTCAGGATCATTTAAAAGCGCACGAGCAATGGCAACACGTTGTTGCTCCCCACCAGAAAGTTGATAAGGAAACTTAAAACCTTTGGTTTTCATGCCCACTTTCTCTAAAACAAGATCGATCTTTTGATCCATATTGCTTTTGTCTTTCCAGCCGGTAGCTTTTAGTACAAAAAGGAGATTGTCTTTAATATTACGATCTGTTAATAACTTAAAATCCTGAAAAACAATGCCCAGTTTTCTACGTAAATAAGGAATGTCTTTTTCCTTTAATTTTCTAAGATTAAAATCTACGATGGTTCCTTCACCTTCAGTTAAAGGAAGATCGCCGTAAAGCGTTTTCATAAAACTACTTTTACCGGTACCGGTTTTTCCTATCAGGTATACAAAATCTCCTTTATTTACCGTCACATCAACTTCAGAAAGTATAAGATTTTCACGCTGGTAAATTGCAGCATTTTTAAGTTCGAGAACAACGTTGGCCATAAATCAAAATTCTTTTCAGTATAAAAGCTTTTAAAGCTTATCACCCAAGATCAATACTTGGATATTCTTACAAACAGACTAAAAACTGAGGCCGAAATTATACAATTTCAGGCTTAATTTTTAGAGGAATTATAAAACACTTCGAGCTATAAAACTAAGGCTAAATATACAGTTTTAGTAGACTGGGCATATACTTTTTTTTACATTAACATAATTATAGTGTTTAATTCGCGTTTAGAATTAAAGCATTAAATTATCTTTGATTACCAAACCTAAAAAACTATAAATGACAACCGGCAAACCTTACCTAATTGTTGTTTTTCTATTGGTGGCAAGTATTGGATTTTCCCAACAGTCTGCCATTTATACCAATGATCTTGTAAAATTTAATAAGGCCTTAGAATTGTATAATAACGAGCAATATCTGGCGGCCCAAAAACTTTTTGCAGATGTTAAAGAAGAAGCAACAGACGAAAAAATAAAAGGCGATTGTGCATATTATGTTGCCAACGCCGCGGTGAGACTAAACCAGCCAGGAGCAGATGAGCTTATGGAGCGTTTTGTGTCTCGATATCCTACCAGTACCAAAACAAATTCTGCCTACCACGATGTAGCGACCTATTATTTTAATACAGGTAAATATCCACAGGCGCGTAAGTGGTACGATATGGTAAATGAAAAAAGTATGAGCCGTGCCGAGTTGGAAAAGTATTACTTCAATAAGGGATACGTTTATTTTCAGACCAACGATATGGGGCAGGCGAAAAATTACTTTAACCGTGTAATGGATTCTGAACAATATGGTGCGCAGGCAAAATATTATATTGGATATATGGCGTACGAATCTAACGATTACGACCAGGCGAACCAGTATTTTGATGAAGTAAAAGGAGACGAGCGTTACGGTCAGGATCTATCGTATTACCAGGCCGATATGAACTTTAAGCTTGGAAATTTTGAAAAAGCGATTCAGCTTGGAAAAGAGCAGCTGCCAAAATCTAATGTGATGGAAAAATCACAATTAAATAAGATCATTGGTGAGAGTTATTTCAATTTAAAACAATACGACCAGGCAATTCCTTATTTAAAAGAATATCAGGGCGTAAGAAGAAAATGGAATAACACCGATTATTACCAGTTAGGATATGCTTACTATCAGCAGGGTGATTATGTAAACGCAATTTCAGAATTCAATAAAATAATCGACGGTAAAAATGCGATCGCTCAAAATGCTTATTATCATTTGGCCCAATCGTATTTAGAATCTGGACAAAAGCAGCAGGCATTAAACGCATTTAAAAATGCCAGTGAAATGGATTTTGATGCGAAGATCAAAGAAGATGCGATGCTTAATTACGCTAAACTTGGTTATGAAATTGGTAATAGCTACGAGAGTCCTTCGAAGGTTTTAATTACGTTTTTAGAAACTTATCCAAATTCGGCTAATAAAGCTGAAGCTGAAGAATTATTGATCAACTCTTTTATTACTTCGGGGAATTTTGAAGAAGCGATGCAGCTTTTAGAAAGCAATAGAAATTTTGCAGATAAAGTAGCATATCAAAAGGTTGCTTATTTCTACGGAATACAACTTTATGAAGAAGGTGACTATTATGAAGCGATCAAGAATTTTGATAAAGCTTTAAAAGAACCTCGTGATCCAAAAATTACGGCAAAAGCAACTTATTGGAAAGCAGAAAGTGAATTCAATGTAAATAGAATTGATGATGCAATTATTGGTTATAAGGAATTTGGCGGGATGACCGCTGCTGCCGGAACCGATGAAAAAGCAGATCTGGATTACAATATTGGTTACGCATATTTTAAGAAAAATGAATATGACCGTGCGATCGAATATTTTAAAAGATACGCTGAAAATAGCCAAAATGCGTCGGCCAAAAGAAACGATGCTTATTTAAGATTAGGAGATAGTTACTTTGTGAACAGTCAGTACTGGCCAGCAATGGAATCCTATAATTCGGCCATTGCAAACGGTGTTGGTAATGCAGATTATGCAGCTTTTCAAAAAGCTATAAGCTATGGTTTTGTAGATCGTAACGAACGTAAGATCGAAGATCTTTCAGGGTTCAATAATAAATATCCAAGATCGGCTTTTCGTGATGATGCGCTTTACGAACTAGGAAATACTTATGTAGCGACCAATAATACCTCGCAGGCAATTTCTACATACGATCGTTTAATTAGAGAAGTGCCGGGAAGTGCTTTGGTTCCTAAAGCGATGCTGAGACAGGGATTAATTTATTACAACGGAAACCAAGGAGAAAAAGCCCTTTCTAAATTTAGAAAAGTAGTAAGCGATTATCCTAATACACCTGAAGCAATGGAAGCAGTTTCTACAGCAAGAAATGTTTACGTAGATCTTGGTAGAACAGATGAATATGCGAGCTGGGTTAAAAATATCGACTTTGTTGAAGTTAGTGATGCCGATTTAGATAATACAACTTACGAAGCAGCCGAAAATCAATATTTAGCGAACAATACCGCACAGGCAAAATCGAATTTTCAGAAATATTTGAAAAGTTTCCCTAACGGAATCCATGCGATCAATGCTAATTTCTACTTAGCACAATTACAGTATCGTGAAGGAAATCAGGAAGCATCGATCCCTAATTATAAATATGTGATCGATAAACCAAATAACGAGTTTACCGAACAATCTTTAGCTAGACTTTCTGAAATTTATCTTGAAAATTCACAATATCAGGAAGCGGTACCATTGTTACAGCGTTTAGAGCAGGTAGCCGGCGATGCACAGAATACGATTTATGCACAATCTAACCTAATGAAGTCTTATGACGAGATGAATCAGCCGGGACAGGCTGCAGCTTATGCAGATAAGGTGTTGGCAAACCCTGAAGCTGATAAACAAGCCAGGACCGATGCACAATTGATCGTAGCAAGATCTGCGATCAAATCTGGAAATGAAGCCAAAGCAAAAGCAGCTTATGCTGAAGTTCAGAAAACTGCAACCGGAGAATTAGCGGCAGAGGCATTGTATTATGATGCTTATTTTAAAAATAAAAGCAATAACTACGAAGCTTCAAATGCGGCAGTACAAATCTTGGCGAAAGATTTTTCAGGATATAAAAAATGGGGAGCAAAAGGATTGGTCTTAATGGCTAAAAACTTTTATGAACTTGGGGATGCGTACCAGGCAACCTATGTTTTGGATAACGTGATCAAAAATTTCAGTAAATATCCAGAAGTGGTTCAGGAAGCGCAACAGGAACTTTCCAGAATTAAAGCTGAAGAAGCAAAAACAAATTCTTCAGTACAAACCGGAAATAATTAATCCTTAAAAGGAATTCAACCTAACAACAATTTAAGAGATCATATATGAAATTTGTTTCAATAAAAAGGAGCTTGTTTTTATGTCTGTTTTTAGTAAGTGGCTTTGCTTTTGCGCAAGATCCAATAGACAGTGAAACGGTAACGGTGGTAAAACCCTATTCGCCATCGGTTAGAGAGGCTTCTAAAATAAAAGCAGTGCCGGGAAAAGCAGATTCTGTAAGCACTACAAAAAAGGCGGTGAAGTATAATATTTTCTCGGTTCCAGTAGCTTCAACCTTTACTCCGGTAAAAGGTAGAGCAACAAGAGTAGAACGTGTAAGACCACCAAAAGCTTACGATAATTATGCAAGTTTAGGATTAGGAAATTACACAAATGTTCTGGCCGAATTTTATAGCAATATCGAAGTAAACCGCGATCAGAACTTCGGAGTGTATTTGCTACATAATTCTTCCCAGGGAGGTATAGACGGAGTATTGTTAGACAATAAATTCTATGATACATCATTGAATCTTAACTACGGAAGTAAAGACCGTGATTATTCTTGGAATACCGAGCTTGGAGTGCAACATCAGTTATATAACTGGTATGGAGTTTCGGAAAATGTACCAATGACAGATGCTGAAATACTTTCTATAGATTCTCAGCAAAACTACTATTCGGTTTTTGGAGGAGGAAATATCGAACTTTATGATTCGTTCTTTAAAACTGCAGATCTTGAAATTAGACAAACCGGTGATGCTTTTGGAACTTCAGAGCAAAAAGTAGATCTAAACAGTACCTTAGAGTTTAATATCGCAGACGAGCTAATTACTACAGATGTTCAAGCGAATTTTGTAAATGGTTCTATGGATAGAATGTATGCTGAAAATGTAGAAAATAAATATACATTTTTAAATGTTGGTGTAAATCCTAGTTTGTTGATTCTAAGAAACAATTTAACGCTTAATATAGGTGCTGCATTTTTCTATGGTTTAGATACAGAAAATAGCGAAAGCAATTTCTATCTATATCCAAAAGTTACGGCAAGTTATAAGTTAGCAGGGGATTATTTTACACCTTATGCAGGTTTAGAGGGTGGACTTCAGCAAAATTCTTACTATGGTTTTGTACAACAAAATCCGTACGTTTCGCCAACTGCTATGGTAGCGCCAACAGACAATTTGTATAATTTTTACTTAGGAGCAAAAGGGAAACTAACCAACACAGTTTCTTATAACTTTAGAGGAGGTTATAATGCTGAAGATATGAAACCACTTTTCCTTAGAAACGCGTATCAACCAACAATTATGGAAGGTTACGCCTACGGAAACTCTTTTGGAGTGGTTTACGATAATTTAAAAACATTGTCTTTTTTCGCGAATCTTAGTGTAGACGTAAGTGATAACTTTAGATTAGGAATTACAGGTGAATATTTTGATTATGATACTGATGTGCAGCAGGAAGCATGGAATTTACCAAACTTTAATGCCGAGCTAACTGCAGACTATCAAATCACTGAAAAATGGTATGCTGGTGCTAACCTGTTTTTAGTGGGGGAAAGAGAAGCGATGGCAATTATGGATTATCGCCCTTCAGATGGTGGTATCGAGCTAGAACCAACAACTTTAGATAGTTATTTTGATGCTAATGCGCATGTAGGATACCGCTTTAACGATCAGCTTTCTGCATTTGTAAAAGGAAGTAACCTTTTAAATAACGATTATCAGCAATGGAGTGACTTCCAGGTGCAGGGAATTCAGGTTTTAGGAGGAGTAACTTATAAGTTCGATTATAATTAATAAGTGATATATCAATTACAAAAGGCGATCTGGCAAACAGGTCGCCTTTTTTGTTTTACTCCCTTATTGAGGGTTCAATTCTCCCAAGGCTCGCTTCGAAATTAATAAAGATTTACCTATTCATAACTCGAGGGCTTGCTCCCAGGTATTTTACTTTATTAATCCATAAAAATCCTATCTATTTTTTATATTCAATTTAAAAACTTCTTAGTTTTGCCGAACTAATTTGATAACAATAACAAAACATTGGATCATTAAAATTAACAAGTTTAGTATGTTAATTTGCATCCAAAATCGTCAATAACGTAACAGGTTTTAATGGCTAAAAAATTTAAACGTATTAACCGGGATCGTCCTTATTTAAACATCCTGGATTTTCTTGTAAAAGAAAGAACCTTCCTGGGAATCATTATGGTTGGGATTATCGTTGCCGGTATTTCTACAGGTTATGGAAGAGCTGCAATGTGGGTTGGTTTCTTTTTTGCCGCTTACGCAACCGTAGCCAATGATAGTATCCAGTCTTTAGGTACTTTTATTGAAAGTAATAAAGCTAAAAAGTGGTGGATCTTATGGCTTTTTGTTGGTTCTATTTTTTTGGTGACTGTCGCGTGGAGTTTCTTTCATTACGATGGAGATGTAACCTATCAACGGCTTTTAAATCCAGATGGGACATCAGATTATCCACATCCAGAGAAATTTAGCTTTTTCCAGATCATTGCACCACTGGTATTATTGATTCTTACCAGAATGCGAATGCCGGTTTCTACAACATTCCTTATTCTTAGTGTTTTTAGTGCAGATACCTCTGGAATAACCTCGGTAATTGGTAAAAGTTTATCGGGTTATGTGATGGCTTTTGTATTGTCGTTCGCGGTGTGGTATTTATCCTATAATGCGATTCGAAAATTCTTTAAAAGTAGAAAAGCACATACCGGTTGGATGGCTGTGCAATGGATCGTTAGTGGATCGCTTTGGGCAGTTTGGGTAATGCAGGACGGCGCAAATATCGCAGTATTCTTACCACGACATCAAAGCTTATTTCAGTTTATAATTTTTGCGACAACCATCTTTTTAGGCTTAGGATTATTATTCTATTTACGTGGTGATCGTATCCAGGAAGTAGTAAGTGAAAAATCTAGAATTTCAGATATACGAGCAGCAACTTTAGTAGATTTAACCTATGTGTTATTATTGATCTACAAATTGTTTATCAGCACCGTACCAATGAGTACCACCTGGGTTTTTCTTGGGGTAATTGGAGGTCGTGAGATCGCTATAAGTCTTGCTCGTAAGAAAAAGGGTAAAAAACATCGAAAGAAAGCTTTCAAATTAATCGCCAGAGATTTTGCTTACGCATTTTTAGGATTAATTATTTCTGTAGCCTTAGCTGCTGCTGCAAATAAAAGTATTCGTGATGCTATCTTTGCAAGTTTTATCGGGTAATTTTCTATAGAATTTCTTCAGAAAATATATAATTTCAATCAAATGCACCTTTGCTAAGGTGCATTTTTTATTTTTACAACTTATCTTAAAAAGTGAACTATGCGTAAGATTTTTACAATGTTATTTGTATCGGTTATTTTATTTTCCTGTGATTCTAAACAGAAAGTAGATCTAATTGTAACCAATGCAAAGATTTATACCGTAGATGAAGGTTTTGCTATGGCTGAAGCTTTTGCCGTAAAAAACGGTAAATTTGAAGCTGTTGGAACAACTTCAGAAATTACTTCAGCTTATGAAGCTAACGAAACTATGGATGCTGAAGGAAAAGCGGTTTATCCCGGTTTTATCGATGCTCATGCCCATTTTTATCGCTTAGGACTTCAGCAGCAAATGGTAAATCTGGTAGGAACAAAAAGCTATGAAGATATAGTGGCGAGAATCGTTGAATTTCAGCAAAAAAATAATAAATCTTACATCACCGGTGGTGGTTGGGATCAAAATGATTGGGAAGATAAAGAGTTTCCTACCAAGGATACTTTGGATAGATTATTTCCAGATACACCAATTGCTTTAAGCCGAATAGACGGTCATGCGTTACTTGTAAATCAGGCAGCTTTAGATAAAGCTGAAATTACTACAGAAACTCCCTTTGAAGGTGGTGATATCGAGCAGAAAAACGGAGAATTAACCGGAATTCTAGTGGATAATCCTATGCAATTGATTTTTGATTCGCAGCCAAAACCAACAGAAGATGAAATGGCTGAAGCTTTAATGACTGCCCAAAAAATGTGCTTTGAGTACGGTTTAACTACAGTGGTAGACGCGGGGATCGATCGTAAAGTGATCGAACTTATGGATAGTTTACAACAATATAATGATTTTAAAATGAGAATCTATGCGATGATTAGTAATACTGAAGAAAATCTGAATTTTTACCTGGACAAAGATCCTTATAAAACAGATCGTTTAAATGTGCGTTCGGTGAAGTTTTATGGCGACGGTGCTTTGGGATCTCGTGGTGCGGCTTTAAAAGAAGAATATAGCGATCGTCATGGTCATTTCGGAGCTTTGCTTTCTCCGGTAGAAACTTTTAAGGAGGTAGCGGCTAAAGTTGCAAAATCGAAGTATCAATTAAATACTCATGCTATTGGAGATTCGGCGAATTACGTAGTGCTTAAAACCTATGATTCTCTATTGAATAACGAAGCCGATAGAAGATGGCGAGTAGAGCATGCACAAATTGTAGATGAAGGAGATTTTGAATATTTCAGCAAAAATATTATTCCGTCTGTACAGCCAACACATGCCACCAGCGATATGTATTGGGCTGAAGATCGTTTGGGTGAACAACGTTTACAGGAAGGCGCTTATGCGTATAAAAAATTGTTAAATCAGGCAGGATTGGTTGCTTTGGGAACCGATTTTCCGGTAGAGCAGGTGAGTACTTTTTTAACTTTTTATGCTGCTGTAGCAAGAAAAGATACTGAAGATTATCCTGAAGGAGGCTTTATGAAAGGAGAGGCTTTATCTCGAGAAGAAACTTTAAAAGGAATGACCATTTGGGCAGCTTACGCGAATTTTGAAGAAGATGAAAAAGGAAGTATCGAGAAAGGAAAATTTGCAGATTTTATCATGTTAGATAATGATATTATGGAAGTAGAAGAAAGCGAAATTCCGAATCTAAAAGTTTTGGCTACTTACCTGAATGGAGAAAAAGTGTTTTAAGAAACAGAAAAGATTATCTTTGCTAAAATTAAAAATTAAAAAATGGATAACGGAATATACGCTAAGTTTCACACCACAAAAGGTGAGATTTTAGTAGCATTAGAATATGAAAAGGCTCCGGGAACAGTGGGGAATTTTGTAGGTCTTGCTGAAGGGAATTTAGAAAACGAAGCAAAACCACAGGGAACACCTTATTATGACGGATTAAAATTTCACCGTGTAATCCCAGATTTTATGGTACAGGGTGGTGATCCTCAGGGAACCGGTGTTGGTGGTCCTGGATATAAGTTTGATGATGAAATTCATCCAGAGCTAAAGCACGATGCGCCGGGTAAATTATCTATGGCAAACGCAGGTCCTGGAACTAACGGGAGTCAATTTTTTATTACGCATGTAGAAACTCCATGGTTAGACGGAAAGCATACTGTTTTTGGAAGTGTTGTTGAAGGTCAGGATATCGTAGATAGCATTGCACAGGGAGATAAGATCGAGAAGTTAGAAATTATTCGCGAAGGTGAAGAAGCAAAAAATTGGAATGCTGTTGAAACTTTTCGTCAGTTTAATGGTGCTAAAGCCGAGCGTGAAGCTGCAGCTCAAAAGCAACAGGAAGAATTGCTAGGGGAATTAGCTCAGGGATTCGAGAAAACCGAAAGTGGTTTGCGTTATAAGATTGAGCAAGAAGGTAACGGTAAGCAGGCAGAAAAAGGAAAAACAGTTTCTGTACATTACAAAGGACGCTTAGCTGATGGTACTGTTTTCGATTCATCTTATAAAAGAAATCAGCCATTAGAATTTCCAGTAGGAGTAGGGCACGTTATCGCTGGTTGGGACGAAGGTATTCTAAAACTGAAAGTTGGAGACCAGGCAAGATTTGTAATTCCTTCTCATCTTGGATATGGTGAGCGCGGTGCTGGTGGAGTAATTCCGCCAAATGCAACATTGATCTTTGATGTAGAATTGATGGACGTAAAATAGTCTGAAAAATTAAGCATAAAAAAAGCTGCTCGATCGAGCAGCTTTTTTTATCTCAAATTCTTATTACCAAATTAGTCCACATTTGGTTGTGGCGTTAACCTTAAATAAGGCTTAACTTCATTATATCCTTTTGGGAAAAGATCTTTAGCATCTTCGTTAGAAACAGCTGGACTAATAACAACTTCTTCGCCATGTTTCCAGTTTGCCGGAGTAGCTACTTTATGATAAGCCGTTAATTGTAAAGAATCGATAACACGAAGAATTTCTTCAAAATTTCTACCCGTACTTGGTGGATAGGTTAGCGTTAACTTTACTTTTTTGTCTGGACTAATAATAAATACAGATCTTACGGTTGCTTTATTATCTTCATTTGGATGAATCATTCCGTATAAAGAAGAAACATTTTTATCTTCATCAGCAATAATTGGATAATTAAGCTTTACTTCCTGAGTTTCCTCGATATCTTTTACCCAGCCTTTGTGAGATTCAAGATCGTCGATACTTAAAGCAATCACTTTAGTGTTACGCTTATCAAATTCTGGTTTGTAATTAGCAACAGTTCCTAACTCTGTAGTACAAACCGGAGTATAATCTGATGGGTGAGAGAATAAAACTCCCCAGCTTTCACCAAGATAGTCGTAAAAGTTTATTTTTCCTTCGGTAGTTTCAGCATCAAAATTTGGTGCGGTATCTCCTAATCTTATATTGCTCATAACTGATCTTTTTTAATTTGAATTCAAAATTAAAGAAAATCGAATTAATTAACCTAGTAAATCGATAGGATAATTATGTTTTATGAAAAGTTTAACCTGAAGTCTGTTTTTTCACAGAAAAAATAGCAGCCGATTTTATACAATTTCAGCATTAATTTTTATTCCGTGATTGGGGTTTCGCCTCCTTTGAAAATATCTGCTAAAAACTTAATACGGCTATTTTTTCAGATGATTTATGCGGTTTTCCACTTAATATTACATCCAATACTTGGTTTTTGATCTTCAGAAACTTTTTCTCCAGCCAGAATTGCGTCCATAGCATCTCTTAGATCTTTCCCGGTAACCGGTTTTTCATTTCCCGGGCGAGAATCATCTAATTGTCCTCGATAAGCCAGCTCTAAATCTTCATCAAAAAGAAAGAAATCTGGTGTGCAGGCAGCATCGTAAGCTTTTGCTACGCTTTGATCTTCGTCATACAAATAGGGGAAGGTATAAGCTTCAGATTTTGCGGTTTCTTTCATTAATTCTGGACTATCATCAGGATAATTTTCTACATCGTTACTTGAAATTGCAACGATCCCGAAACCTTTTGCCTGGTATTCTTCACCTAATCTAGCGATCTCTGGATTTACATGTTTTACAAAAGGGCAGTGGTTGCAAATAAACATGATTAATATTCCTTTTGGTCCTTTTAGAGCTTCAAGATCAAAGGTTTTATCGGTAACTGTATCGTATAATTCAAACTCTGGTGCTTTAGTGCCTAAAGCCAACATATTTGATGGTGTACGTGCCATAATTTTTTACTATAAATTTACAAATTTGTACTCTAGAATATCTAAATTTCCGTAGAAATACAAATGCTATGGAAATAAGTTGGAAAGACTTTGAAAAAGTTGAAATGCGGGTAGGAACTATCATCGAGGTGAACGAGTTCCCTGAAGCCAGAAAGCCCGCATACAAGCTGAAAATTGATTTTGGAAAACATATTGGTTTCAAAAAAACATCAGCGCAAATCACCAAAAATTATAAACCAAAAGACTTGTTAGGAAAACAGGTAATTGCGGTTGTTAATTTCCCAGATAAACAAATCGCTAATTTTATGAGTGAATGCCTGGTGATGGGAGCAGTTGGCGACCACAATGATATTACGCTTATCGAACCCGGTTTACATGTAGAGAATGGTTTAAGAATTGGATAGTTTTCTACGGAAAATGAGCTAAAATAAAGGAGTAGATCATATAAAACTGTCGGAGGGACGGATTAAGACCTGTTAAGTAATGGGTGAATGATCTACTCTTGGAATTGCAAATTACTTTTATAGATAAATTGAGCACAGCATTCTTAAGGATTATCTCTTTCTATCTTATTGAATTTGTAGATGTAGATGGTCATCATGTCTAACCGCTCTACATCCATGAAATCTCATTTTTTCGCTCTGGATTTCATTATTCTCTAAAATCGATTGTATTAAGTCTTTAGTAGCGTTTGCTGAAAACTCTAAATCTAAATTTTTTCCAAGCGTAAGGTATTTGGGGAATCATATTGCCAAGCTCCATTATTTTTACATATAGTAGTTTGATTAATTTCATTTTTTAGCGGATTTTCAGAAAAACCATATCCACTATTTGAAGGTTTCTCATTGGTTAATACCCCTTCTTTGGTTTTATACATTAATGAAATATCTAATTTTTTTCCATCGTTATGACTTAAATGTGGTAACAATGGGAATCCATCTTTGAATGGGAAATTTGCATCTAGAATAGTTAATTTTAGACCTGGATGTTTTCTAGAAATTGAATTGCCGATATTCTTTATAATGCCATTTAACTCTGGACGAACGTAATTTCTATTCGCTATTTTATAGAAAACCGAATGTAATTCGACATTCTGAGATTCTTTTATTTTTTCTCTACCGAAGTGTGGAGCAATAGTTGGAATTATTAGAAATGTTGAAAGAGCGTAAAGAATAGGAAACACAAATAGTTGAAGTATTCTCTTATTTCTTCTTATTAGTGTAATTGAAGCTAAATAGATAATTCCCCCAACCTGTGTTAGAATTGTAAGAAAGATAAATATTATAAAATGGAAAATAATCTTCATTACTTTGGTAAGCAGATATTAATTATAGCGAGCTTATTTTCCTCGTTATAATAATGTACAATATACTTATCTGGAATAGTCCAAAAATCATAAAGCATTGTAGAGTAATCAAAGATAAAACTTTCAATTTTTGTTTAATATCTCAGTTCATGATAAGTGTTTTCTTTTATATACAAGCCTTGCGAATAATGCTAGAATTATTAAGTTTCCAATTAACGAAATATGACTGCTGATCTCAACATATTTATTGATCAAGGCAGAGGTTATTTTAACTGTCAAGCATAGAAAACCAACGAAGTACAATAGCTTTAGAATTAGAGGTTCACTTTTTAAAAACTTACTGCTGGCATTCATTAAGAAGATTATTTTGATAAATATAGAGCTTTAAAATATTGTATTTTCCTGCCTGGCAATGCCAAACTCCATATTTCAGCTTTAGTTATAATAGTTTTATCCACAAGCCTTTTGCCATCAACGTAAGTGCGGTATATCAAACTATACGATACTATTAGAATACTAAAAATGACAGAATTTATGAACTCTAGTCGAACCAGATAAATTAATAGCGCTAAGGGAGCGATAGTTGCGAAATAGTAAAAATATATATTCTTCATATAGCTTTGAAACAGTTACTAATATAATCAATAATAGTGTTGTGTATAGAGCTTAAGATACGCTTTTTTGTAATAACGATTAAAATTTCACCAGTTTCATAAATTATCGCTACCATTGGTGAGCGTGTTTTTATCAATTAGTTCATCAATGGTTTTTAAGTCTGGATTTCGTCCTAAAACTGTAAAATTTGTAATTTAAAACAGGAAGATAATTTTTTTTCATATCTGCTTCTTTCCGCGGCCTAACAACTATCAATCATCGATCATTCTTTTCCTGATCTTCAAGCAGCTTTCTTATGTCTTTTTTATTTCCGTAGATCACCATGATATCGCCTTTATAAAGCTTGGTATCTGCCGAAGCTACACCTTTTATATTCGTGATCTTTTTAGCGCAGCCCAGATCGTTTTTACCTTCGGTAACCTTCATGGTTGTTAAAATGATCAGGTCATAATCTTCCCTAAAGCGTATTTCTTGCAATGTTCGATCGTGGTATTCCTCGGGCACCTGAACTTCAACAATGCTGTAATCTTCATTAAGCTCAAAACTATCTACCACGCCTCGCATATTCAGTTTTTTCGCCCAACGCTCGGCAGTTTCTTCTTCAGGATGAATAATCTCATCTACGCCCATTGCTTCCAAAACCATTTCCTGTAAGCCCTGTTGCGCACGGCTAATTAAGCGCTTTACATTCAGTTTTTTCATTAATGCCGTTGTCATTACATTGGCTCCCTGGTTTTCACCAATGGCAACCACGACAACATCTGTATCTCTTAGGGGTAGATTAGACACTGCGGCAGATTCTGTCGCATCAAGATTAATGGCATGCGTAATTTTATCTTTAATGGCTTCGATGCGATCCATGCGAAGATCTACACCAATAACTTCGTTATTCAGGGCAGTTAGCTTTTGTGCCAACGAAGAACCAAAGTTTCCTAATCCAATAATGATATATTTCATAATGCTATTAGTTTATTAAAACTTCCTCTGTAGGGAATTTGTAATTCAAATGTTTTACATCTGCTAAAAAGGCGGCCATAACGGTAAGCATACTTACTCTTCCAGCAAACATGGTAATAATTATTACGATCTTAGATGCGCTGGAAAAATCTGGAGTAATTCCCAAACTTAATCCAACGGTACTGTAAGCCGAAATACATTCGAAAGCGACATCCAGTAAGTGCATGTTAGGATCAAAATAAGAGATCATTAAAATTGATAATCCCACAAATAGCATCGATAAGCTCATGATAGAAAAAGCTCTACGCAACGAATTATTTGCGATTTCACGATTGTAAACTTCTACACGGTCCTTCCCTTTAGCTAAGCTTAAAAAATTGAGTGTAGCAATTGCAATGGTACTAGTTTTAATACCGCCACCTGTAGATCCTGGAGAAGCACCAACCCACATCAAAAACATAATGACCATAATGGTCGAAAAGTTAAGAGCGCTCATGTCGACCGAATTAAAACCTGCGGTTCTTGGGGTAGATGATCCAAAAAAGGAGGTAGTTAGTTTTCCGAAGAAATTGTAATCCTGTAACGTATTATTCCATTCAAAGAACATAAAGAAAAGCATTCCCCCAATGAGCAAAACTGCCGTGGTTACTAAAACAATTCTAGAATTCAGGTTTAAAACCCAAGGCATATTTACCGGTTGGTCGGGACGTTTAAAAATTAGTAAATTCTTTTTAATGAAATATCTACAATATTTGTAAATGTTCAGTACAATAGGAAATCCCAAACCACCAAGAATAAATAATACTGAAAGAATGATATGAAGTGGGAAATTAAAGCGATATTCTGGTTGATACATGCTGTATTCTAAAGTAGAGAATCCTGCATTACAAAAGCCTGAAATTGTATGGAAAACTGAAAAGAAAATTTGATCCCCTACGGTTTCAAATAATTTTGGATCTAAACTTAGATAAATTAAAAGAGCGCCTATGAACTCAAATACAAAAGTGATGAACAAGATTTTTTTTAATGCTGAAAAAACTTCACCTAGAGTTTCAGAATCAGTGACATTTTTCATCATTAATTGATTTTCGTAGGAAGTGCTTCCGCGGAAAAAATAACTGAAATAACTGGCAAAGGTCATAATCCCAAGTCCACCAAGTTGAATCAAAACCAATAGGATCGTTTGCCCAAAAAGCGTAAAATAGCTACCGGTGTCTACTACGATAAGACCGGTTACACACACAGCACTTGTTGAAGTAAATAGGGCATCTAAAAATGATATTCCGTCATGAGTCGCTTTTGGAAGCATAAGGCACAGCGTTCCTAAAAGAATAAGGATTAGAAAACTTATGATAAACAGCTGAGCAGGATTTAGAATTTCGCGATTTATTTTCAATTCGAATCTCGAAAATTCTCGTATAAAGTAAATGATGATGGCCAGGTAGATCCAGCCCATTTTATTAAAGAACTCGAAAATAGCGACACTTTCCCTAATCGTATCGATCTGCGCAACCGCTAAAAGTGTAAAGAGGGAAAATATGATCGTATCGAAGACTCGTACTTTTTTAGGAAAACGCTCATTGGCAATAAAATATCGTAAAGCGATAGAAGGAATACCAATGAGAAGTGTGATAAAATAGAAAGTTCTAATTTCAATTTCGACAAATTTTTCGTGAGAAAAACCTAAATCGAAAATAATTGCAATTACTGCAAAAAAACTTAGCCAAAAAGAGAATCTTCTTAGGTACTTTAAAATCGTATATTTACTCATACACTACTGAAGTTGTAGTAAAATTCAGTTCCGTTGGGTGTAGATCGAAGTTACGCTACACGCTAAAATATAGCGCAAGATAAAGAGAAAAGCATAGACTAGGAGAAAGATTATTTTAAATAAAACCCAAAATTTACACGATAATCGGGTCTCAAACCAAATTGGTCATTTTGTTTTAAGCTCTTTTAAACTAATGAAAATAGAAATTAGAGCACCAGAGATTTAAAACTTGCCCGAATAAAAAAGGCAGCTGTTTTAAAAACAACTGCCTTTTTATCGAATATCAATTAGATATAAAGTAGTTTTTCTAGAACGTAATTACATATGATCACCAAAGAAAATAGCATTCATTAAAAGCTTATTGGTGCCGTACCAAAATGCTCTAAAGTTTGTATTATCTGTAAAATAGATCACGTTTCCTCTTCCAAAACCGCCGGTTTTAAAAGGTACAGTGTTTTTAATATCCTCACTTTTTTCTTCGCTTATATAACCACTAAGTAAAGGATCGTTGGTATATTGGATGGGATTGTTATAACTCTGCTCGTCTGCTTCAACAAAAATGCTTGTATTTCTAAAAAGCGCCAGCTTATCATTTTTATATCCAAAATTAATAGGATGAGAACGATCTAACTCGGCTTCAAAAATAGCACCGTTAATTCCCTGTGCTCCGTAGAAATCTCTTTGCTGTTCAAAACTAATGTTTTTAGCGTCGATTCGGTTATTGATCGTTTTAATATTCAACAGGTCATTAGCACTCAGGTAGCGTGAAGCATTTCTATAGGCGATCAAAGTTCCGCCATTTCTTATCCAGGTTTTAAGTTTTTCGGTATCATTTTTATCCAGTGCAGATCCCCAGCTGTTCACCATAATAATATCGGTATAGCGGCTAAGATCGGCACGACCAAAATTGCGTGTATTCAATTTTGTAACTTTAATATCGTAGCGCTGGTCGAATAAATGCCATATCTCTCCTGCATCATAAGGAGTAATGCCTTCGCCAACTAAAAGAGCGATTTCTTGTTTTTCTAACGGAAGAAAAAAGCGGCTACCAAGATTAATTCCTGAAGTTAAACCAGTACCCACGGCATCAATCTCGATATTAGCAGTTTCAGAAACATTTTTTATAAAATCAAAAAGTTCATCTTTATCTAGTTTTTGATTCTGAACCGGGATCATAATGCTTCCGTAGTCATATTCTTTATTTTTAGTGCCGAATTTTTTCATGGCAACGCTGGCTCTTAAGCCTTTGTTTAAGATCATATTCAGCGCTTTTGGAGCATTGTAGTCATGCCATTCCATTACGTAAGCATATTCGCTCTTTTCTACGGAAGGAACTGCTGGTTTTTGCAGTTCATCAATGGCATCTCCTGCATTGCTTAAAGAGGCATCGCTGGTATAATCTACATTGAAAGCAAGCGGAAACGTCCATGCTGAAATATCATAAAATAAGCTGTCCTCAAACGTGGTTCTTTTCTCTAACATAGCTTCGACCAGGCGATGTTGTCTTTGATTCTTCGGAATAATATATGCTGAACCCGGCTTATAGGTTTTGCCATTTTCGCTGAATTCCTCGTTTACCGGATGAATTTCGATTTGATGCCTTTTCATGATTTCAGCTAAATGATAAGCAGAAGTGGCATCTTTTTCACTTCCAAAAGCCCAGGCACCTTTAGCGGCAGAGTTTCGAGCGTTTTTATAAAAATCACGCTGATAATTCAACAATTTCACCCTCATGTTCTTTGCGGCTTCTAAAGTAGAAAGTGCTGCGGTGAATTGATTTCTAATAGTGAAAGGAAAAGTTAATAATCCATTATCGGTTTCCTGTGCATGCCCGCGAGAACTGGCCTGCTCGAACAAGATTCCAATACTTCCGTTAATATCGGGGAAGGTAGAACCTTTTCCGTAGTAAAAGTCATCGTAGCTTTCTTCAGTAAAATAAAAGCTGCCCAATTTATCGAAAGCTGCAGCGTGATATTTCCCGATCTCCTGAGTAAGTTCCTGGTTAAGGTCTGGCGTTAAAGGATGCGTTCTCGACGGAATCCCAGGTTGAAAGAAAAATGAAGAATTAGAACCCATTTCATGGTGATCTGTAAGAATATTAGGATACCATCTATGGAAGGTTTTAATTCTTGCTCTGGATTCTGGTAATTGTGCCGGTAGCCAGTCACGGTTTAAGTCAAACCAGTAGTGATTGGTTCTTCCGCCTGGCCAAACTTCGTCGTATTCGCGATCTTGCGGATCTGCATTGATATTAGCACTACGATTAGTGTTTGCCCAATAGGCGAAACGCTGCAATCCATCTGGATTAAAAGAAGGGTCAAAAAGAATAATGGTATTGTCTAATAATTCTTCGATTTCATCACCTTCAGCTGCAGCTAAATAGTAAGCGGCAAGTAGCGCGGCATTGGTTCCGCTAGGTTCGTTCCCATGAATCGAGAATCCCTGGTTTACCACAATAGGCATGTTCTCAGTATTTATATCTTCAGAGCCTTCTTCAACTAAAGCTTTATGATCTTGCTGAATTTGGTCGATATTCTGAATATTTTCTTCAGAAGAAATGGTAAGCAGTAAAAGCGGTCTTCCTTCGTAAGTAGTACCACGGTTTTCTATGCTGATGCGGGGGGAAACTTCAGCAAGTTTAGTCATATAATTTACTAATCTATCGTGGCTAATGTGATATTGCCCTGGCACAAATCCAATAACATCCTGTGGTTTTGGAATATCGGCATTGTAGGTAATGTTCTTTGGTAAATAGTAATCCAAGCTCAAAGTATCGAAATCCTGAGCCTGAAAACTAATGCTTGAAATAAGAAAAAAGAGAATAAAAATTTTTTTCATAGTTTAAAATTTTGAGGTATAAAATAAAAAAAACCGCCTCTGGTTGGGAGGCGGTTAACAATTTAAGAGTAATTTTTTAGATATCGTCAAAGCTTACATCAGTAAAATTTTCTGGAGCAGTTTTGGTTTCTACTGCACCGGTACCTTCGTAAGAAGGTTTAAAGTCTTTTTGATGACGTTCGCTTATCACTTCTTCACCTTTTTCGTCCAGAATAAAATCTGTCATTTCCTGTAGGATTTCTGTAAAACCGGCAAAATCTTCTTTGTAAAGGTAAATTTTGTGTTTTTTGTAATAGAAAGATCCGTCGTCGTTGGTGAATTTTTTACTTTCTGTGATGGTTAGGTAATAGTCGTTGGCACGAGTCGCTCTCACATCAAAGAAATAAGTTCTTCTTCCCGCTCTTAGTACTTTAGAGAATATTTCTTCTTTCTCCATCAATCCCTTGTCGCTCATAAAATATAATTCTTTAAATGGTTTAGTAAAGTTGCCCTCAAAAATCTAAAAAAAATTAACATCTTACAAGAAATTTTCACATTTCTTTCTCATTTAACTGTTTTGCGTACAGTTCTTTATAATATCCGTCTGTTTTGATTAATTCTTCGTGAGTGCCCTGTTGTACGATATTTCCGTCTTCAAGAATAATTATTTTATCTGCATTTTTTGCTGAAGAAATTCTGTGACTCACAATAATAGTCGTTTTATCACGAGATATTTTGAAAAGATTGCTAAGAATTGCCTCTTCGGTTTCAGTATCTACAGCTGAAAGACAATCGTCGAAAAGCAGGATTTGCGGATTTTGAATAATCGCCCTGGCAATAGAAACTCGCTGTTTTTGCCCGCCAGATAAGGTGATTCCTCGTTCACCAAGAACGGTGTCGTAACCTTTGCTAAAATTCTGGATATTTTTGTGTACAGAAGCTGTTTTAGCGGCTTCGATCACATCTTGATCTGTCGCGTTTTCTTTACCGAATTTGATGTTGTTTCTAATCGAATCGCTAAATAAGAAGGCATCTTGCGGCACGTATCCAATATTTCTTCTAAGGCTATCAAGATTCAGGTTTTTTACATTCTTACCATCAACTTCTATAGCGCCATCTTCCACATCATAAAGTCGGCCAATAAGATCGAGAACCGTAGATTTACCAGATCCGGTTTTACCAATAATGGCCAAGGTTTCTCCTTGATTTACTTCAAAAGAGATATTTTTTAAAGCCGTGATATTGGTGTCTTCATAAGTGAAAGTTACATTCTTAAATGTGACTTTACCTTTTATCTGGTCTTCAGTTTCTTTATGATTTTTAATTTCTGGATCACTATCTAAAAATTCATTGATACGTTCTTGTGAAGCTTCGGCTTGCTTTACCAAAGAAGTAACCCATCCAATAGAAGCTACAGGCCAGGTTAACATATTTACGTAAAGTAGAAACTCTACAATCACACCAAGATTGTCGATTTGGCCGGTGATATACTGGCGCCCACCAACGTAAATTACAAGGACATTACTTATTCCGATAAGTAAAACCATGAGCGGAAAGAAAAATGCCTGAACTTTTACAAGATCGATATTTTTATCCCTGCTCGAATTCGAAAGTTCTGTAAAGTTGTTGTCGGTTTGTTGTTCTAAACCATAAGATTTTATAACAGCAATTCCACTGAAACTTTCTTGGGTAAAGGTGTTTAATTTCGATAAATATTGCTGAACAATTGTGCTTCGCTTTTGTATTGCTACACTTAACTTATAGATTGCAAAACTCAAAATAGGAAGTGGGATTACAGTGTAAAGTGTAAGCACTGGTGCTGCCTGTAACATAAAGATCAATACCACAATGGTAGAAGTAAGCGTAGTAACCGTATACATAATTGCCGGCCCTAAATACATTCTTACTTTAGTGACATCTTCACTAATACGGTTCATTAGATCGCCGGTACGATTCTTTTTATAAAAATTAAGCGACAATTCCTGATAGTGTTTGTAAACTACATTTTTAAGATCATACTCGATATGACGAGAAACCACAATAAAAGTTTGCCGCATAAGAAAAGTGAAAAATGCCGAAATTAAAGTGGTTCCTACCAACAGCAGGATATTCTGAATCAATTCTGCTTTAAAAGCATCATAATTGGTGAGTTCTCCATTCAGGTATTGTTGTATGGCATCTGTAGAATTTCCTACAAGAGGTATAAAGTACAAACCAAAGATCCGGGAGATGATCGTTACTACCAATCCCAGAAGCAGTTTCCATTTATATTTTATAAAGAATTTATTGAGCGTTCTTAAATGTTTCATTCTTAAAAAAGATCTCTAATTTTAAGGATATCATATTTTAACCAAATTTTAATGGTGTAAAATTAAAATATTCTTATTTTTGTGCCGTAATTTTATGGATAATTAAAAATGACATTAATATAAAACCCGCAAATTTATGCAAGTTGATGTTTTAAATGCTAAAGAACTTAAAAAAGCTGCACCAGTTTTTGGACAGCTTTCGTTCGATAATCATGAACAGGTTGTTTTTTGTAACGACAAAGATACAGGATTAAAAGCAATAATAGGTATTCATAACACAGTTTTGGGGCCAGCTTTAGGCGGTACCAGAATGTGGAATTATACCAGCGAGTGGGAAGCATTAAATGATGTATTGCGTTTATCTCGTGGGATGACGTTTAAAAGTGCGATCACAGGTTTAAACCTTGGTGGAGGTAAAGCAGTGATTATTGGTGATGCTAAAACCCAAAAGACTCCAGAGTTAATGATGAAGTTTGGTGAGTATGTAGATTCTCTTGGAGGAAAATATATAACTGCTGAAGATGTTGGGATGGAAACTGCAGATATGGATTTGGTAAGAGATGTAACTCCTTATGTAACCGGTATTTCTGAAGAAAGAGGAGGATCGGGAAATCCATCGCCAGTTACTGCCTACGGTGTTTTTATGGGAATAAAAGCCGCTGCTAAATATCAGTTTGGTACAGATGAGTTAGAAGGTCGTTCTGTGTTGGTACAGGGAATTGGTCACGTTGGCGAAACCTTAGTGGAATATCTAACTAACGACGGAGCTAAAGTATACATTAGTGATATTAGCGAAGAGCGTTTACAGGAAGTTCGCAATAAATATGGTGCGATTATTTTTGATGAAGCAGATGTTTATAGCGCTCATGTAGATATTTATGCTCCTTGTGCCTTAGGGGCAACAATTAACGATGATACCGTAAACCGTTTAAACTGTAAAGTTGTAGCCGGTGCTGCCAACAATCAATTATATGATGAGGTAAAACATGGGCAAATTTTACGTGAACGCGGAATTGTTTATGCACCAGATTTTCTAATTAATGCCGGTGGAATTATAAATGTGTATGCTGAATTAGAAAAATACAGCAGACAGGATATTATGACGAAGACTGAAAATATCTACAATACTACTTTGCAAATCCTTGAAACTGCGGCAAAAGAAGACATGACAACTCACTTTGCAGCGCTTAAAATTGCCAAGCAAAGAATTGAAGATAGAAAAAAATCAAGTTTGAAGTAGCCAGAATCAAAATATTGGTATTTTTGCAGGGCGAAAGAATAATCTTTCGCCCTTTTTAAATTCTAAAAAAGTTCTTTTACAGTTATGTTGACAAGAAGACATATTCGAGTTAAGGTAATGCAGTCCTTATACGCATTCAACCAAAGTGAAAATGACAATCTTGCGAGCGAGGAGAAATTCCTGCTAAAAAGCATGGAAGAGATGTACGATCTTTTTGTGCTTCAGCTAAGTTTGTTAACCGAAATTAAAGCGCATGCCGAAACTTTTTTAGAACGTTCCCAACAAAAACATCTCGCAACACAGGAAGATAAAGATCCTAACAGGAAGTTTGTTCAGAATTCAGTTTTTGAAATTTTAGAACAAAACACCCAATTAGAGCAAATTATCGACGATCGTAAACTTAATCACTGGAAGTTTGACGATGAGTATGTTGCAATTTTATGGAACGAGATTAAAGAAAGTGACGCATTTGCAGATTACATGGAAACGAGAGATAACTCGTTTAAAGAGGATAAAGATTTTATTCTTGCCATCTTTAAAAAGGTAATTGCGCCAAATGACAAGATCTACGATTATTTTGAAGATAAAAAACTTACCTGGTTAGATGATCTTCCTTTAGTAAATACGGCGGTGGTAAAAATGCTTCAGAAATTGAAGGAAACAGCTTCGCCAGAGGATAAACTTCCTAAGCTTTTTAAATCTATAGATGATAAAGAGTTTGCAGTGAATCTTTTCAGAAAAACATATTTAAAAGATGCGAAGCTTTCCGAAGAAATGCAGGGAAAAACACCAAACTGGGATAAAGATAGGATTGCCGAGATCGATACAGTGCTTATTAAAATGGCGATCTGCGAGTTCTTAGAATTTCCATCGATTCCGGTGAAAGTTACAATTAACGAATATCTGGAGATCAGTAAAGAATACAGTACCCCAAAAAGTAGTATTTTTATAAACGGTATTTTGGATAAACTTTCAAAAGAATATAAAACCGACGGGAAATTAAATAAAATAGGGCGCGGCCTTATGTAGTCTAGATTTTTTCTTAATTTTAAACCTCAAATTTATACATATTATGAAAAAAGGAATTTTATTAATAGCAGCAGTAGGAACTATGTTCTTTACTTCCTGCAAGGATGCTGGAAGCAGCGCTTCAGAAAAAGTGAAAGCTGAAAACGTAGATGCAGCAGCAGCACGTGATTCTAAAGCAACTGTATATCCAGAGCTATCATTCGATGAAACTGAGTTCGATTTTGGGAACATTCCTCAAGGAGAGCCAGTAGAACATGTATTTACTTTTACAAATACTGGTAGAGCGCCATTAGTAATTACTAATGCAAAAAGTACTTGTGGATGTACTGTGCCAGAATATCATAAAAACGAATCTATCCAGCCAGGAGAAACAGGTGAAATGCTTGTAAAATACAATGGTTCTGGTAGAGGACAGGTTCAAAAAACAGTAACCATTTCTGCCAATACAGAAAATGGGCAAGAGCAAATAAAAATTAAAGCTTTTGTAGAAGCAGAGAACGCAAGCTAAATAGCGAGAATTAAATTTATATGGATCAAATACAACAATTTCTTCCTTTAATCTTAATGTTTGCCGTAGTGTATTTTTTTATGATACGCCCGCAAATGAAAAAGGCTAAACAGGAGAAAAGCTTTATTGCTGAATTAAAAAAAGGAGATCGAGTAGTTACCAAAAGCGGAATGCATGGTAAAATTATCGATTTTAGTGAGAAAAACAACGCGGTAATTATTGAAACCGGTGCTGGAAAGATCACTTTCGACAAATCTTCAATATCTCTTGAAATGAGCCAAAAGCTTAACGAGCCGGCTAAACCTGCTAAGGAAGATAAAAAGCTAAAAGAAGAGAAAAAGTAACTTTTTCTTTTAATAATAAAAAAATCCCTTTAGAATTTCTGAAGGGATTTTTTTATAGATATAAAGCAATGTTTAGTTTAAAAAATCTTTAATCTCCTTTTTTAACGGTTTCAGATTTCTATTAATTATTGCCCAAACGATGGAATTATCGATGCTGTCGTAAGTATGAACTAGTCTATTTCTGAACGAAATTATTCGTTTATCATTTTCGATGCTGATATCTGGAGCGACTTTTTTAAATTTATTTAGAGCTTCACCTATAACGGCTAACTGCCTTTCTACAGCACTTTGTGTTTTTAGGTCCTTCTCATAGTCATTAAAATCTGAAATGTCTATGATAAAATCTTCTATTAAATCAATAGCGATTAAAATATCAGATAGATATTTCCTGCTTTTGTCCATCATAGATTAAAATTTTGGTAGACTCGATTTCCTGTCTAAGAATTGGATTTTTAATGGAGCTGTTGGTAAGTAAATCAACTTTTCTTTGAAAAAACTGTTCGAGTTCGTCCCAAATATTTATAAGATTTTCGCCTCTTTCAATAGGGTCGTTATTTTCAATTTCAATTAAAAGATCGATATCACTTGTATCTTCGTTAAAATGATCTGTTGTAGAAGAACCAAAAGCGTATAATGTTTTAACGTTATGAGTTTTACATAACGTCAAAAAATCAGACATCCTATATTTAAGTGATTCTTTCAGATTCATATAGCTAATATAATCTAATTTTTTGATAAGATTTTTAAGAATGTCTGGAGCATTAAGAAGCAGAAGTTACAATAATATAAATCAGCAATTTTTATACTTATCGTGTAATCCTACGCCTTGTTTTATCATTGGGATAATTTTTTCTAATCGCTTTGCTCGTGTAGTTTCTCTTTTGGCTTCGCTAATGTGATCGGCATATTCTCTTTGTTTTCCTGAAGTGAGCTGGCAGTAAGATTCGTTTAATTCAGCATCATTTTTTAAAGCTAGTTTCAATTCAGGTGGAATGATAAGATCTTTTTTTCTTGAAGCTTTTATCGTTTTTCCAAGCTTCTGGTTTTCGATCGCTTCTAAAACATACGGAAGCAAAATATCAGTATTAATTTCTTCGCCTTTTTCAAATCTAATTTGCCGTAAAGCTTTGGTTTTGTTTTCCTGGGCATTTACAAGTAAGCCTGTGTTCTGCTGAAGTAAGGCCCCGTTAAAAAACCACAATGCAATATGATTTTTAAAGGCTGCAAGTCCTGCAACATTCTTGTTTTTTAGCGTATAAGTTGGCGCTCCCCATTTTATAGTTTCTTCTAAAATGGTTTCCTGAAGCATCTTCCGAATCTGTCTTAACTCGGTTTGCCAATACTTATGAACTTCAATGTATTCTTCTACGTTTTTTACTGCCATAGCGATCAATTTAGCTTAAAATTGATTATAATTTATTTCTTAAATTTTGTCATTCCGGACTTGATCCGGAATCTCTTCAGATCCTAAAAACAGCACTTTGTAGATGAGACCCTGAATCAAGTTCAGGGTGACATGAACGATTATAATTTACCGATATTTAATTGATAAATCACTAATCTTGATTTTCTAAAGAATTACCTAGCATTAAGTTCGGCAATTTTTATGATAACTTCAGTAGCTTTTAGCATACTTTCTAAAGGTACATATTCATATTTTCCGTGGAAATTATGTCCGCCAGCAAAAATATTAGGGCAGGGAAGCCCCATAAAACTTAGTTGAGAACCATCTGTTCCACCACGAATAGGTTTAATAATTGGTGTTACCTCAACCGCTTCCATCGCTTCTTTTGCCAGATCTACAATATGCATCATTGGTTCGATCTTTTCGCGCATGTTACGGTATTGATCTTTAACTACAACCTGTACACATTCGCTATCGTACTGCTTGCAAATCTCCAAACCTAGATCCTGGATCATTTGTTTACGAGCTTCAAAATGCTTTTTATCGTGATCGCGAATAATATATTGAAGCACGGTTTCTTCAACATCTCCATTGATATTGCTTAAGTGGAAAAAACCCTGTCTACCCTCAGTATGTTCCGGAGTTTCTAGTCTCGGTAGTGAGTTGATAAAATCCTGAGCAATATACATGCTGTTTACCATTTTATCTTTGGCATAACCGGGATGTACGCTTTTTCCTGTAACGGTCACTTTAGCGCTTGCGGCATTAAAATTTTCGTACTCTAATTCGCCAATCTGGCTGCCATCCATCGTGTATGCCCAGTCTGCTCCAAACTTAGCAACATCAAATTTATGTGCTCCACGACCAATTTCTTCATCTGGTGTAAAGCAAACTTTTATCTTGCCATGTTTAATTTCAGGATGTTCTAAAAGATATTTCATGGCCGACATGATTTCAGTAATTCCGGCTTTATCATCGGCGCCTAAAAGGCTGGTACCATCGGTAGTAATAATAGTTTGCCCTTCGTACTGTTTCAAATCGTCAAAATATTCCGAAGACAGCATAATATTTTTTTCAGCATTAAGAACGATATCGCCACCATCGTAATTTTCGATAATCTGCGGATTAATATTCGCGCCATTAAAATCTGGTGAAGTATCAAAATGAGATACAAAGCCAATCACGGGGCATTCTTTATCGACATTTGCAGGCAAAGTGGCCATTACATAAGCATTCTCGTCGATACTTACTTCCTGCATTCCCATTTCTTCCAGTTCTTTAGCCAGTTTTTTGGCGAGAATCCATTGTTTTTCTGTGCTAGGCGTAGTTTCGCTTACAGGATCACTTTGGGTGTCAATGCTTATATAGCTTATAAATCGATCTAAAACTTCTTGTTTATTGATCATATTTGTTGGTGTTAGTTGTCTAAAATTACTTGATTCTCTAAAGGATTTTTTCCTGAAATAAATCTCGTTTATCAAATCAAAATTAGCGAATTGACATCCGGGTACAAAACCTTTTAAGATTTAGTATGTTCATTTTTACAATTCATTTATTTTTGCACAAACCAGCCGAATATGTACAAGTCTTTAATTCGCCCGATACTTTTTAAATACGATCCAGAGGCAATTCATCATTTCACTTTTAATAGTTTAAAGAAATTAAATAAAATTCCGGGTGTATCCGCAATTTTAAGATCAAAATTCAGCAATAACGATCCGCGATTAAGTCGGGAAGTTTTTGGACTCAAGTTTAAAAATCCGGTTGGATTAGCGGCTGGATTCGATAAAGATGCAAAATTATATAAGGAATTATCGAATCTTGGTTTCGGTTTTATAGAAGTTGGTACGGTTACGCCAAAACCACAGCCTGGGAATGATAAAAAACGCCTCTTTAGATTGAAAGCAGATCAGGCTATTATTAACCGAATGGGTTTTAATAATGGTGGTGTTGAGCAAATGGTAGAAGAGCTGAAGAAAAATACAGATGTTTTAATTGGCGGTAATATTGGTAAAAATAAAGTGACGCCAAACGAAGAAGCTGTTGAAGATTATAAGATCTGTTTTGAAGCTTTGTTTGATCATGTAGATTATTTTGTGGTAAATGTAAGTTCGCCAAATACACCAAATTTACGAGCGCTTCAGGATAAAGAACCCTTAACACATTTGCTGAAAACTTTGATGGAGCTAAATGATGTGAAGCCAAAACAAAAGCCAATATTGTTAAAAATCGCACCAGATCTTACCGATTCTCAGCTTTTGGATATTATCGATATTGTTCAGGAAACTAAGATCGACGGAGTAATTGCAACAAATACTACGATCTCTCGAGAAGGATTACACTCTGAAGATAAAAATGAAACCGGTGGCCTTAGCGGTAAACCTCTTACCAAAAGATCTACCGAGGTGATTAAATTTCTTTCAGAAAAAAGTAATAGAGCTTTTCCAATCATTGGTGTGGGCGGAATTCATACCGCAGAGGATGCTATCGAAAAGTTAGAAGCCGGCGCAAGTTTGGTGCAATTATACACCGGATTTATTTACGAAGGCCCTGCGCTTATTAAGGCGATCAATAAAAAGATCCTCGAAAATTATCCAAAATCGTAATTTAAAGAGCTTTTGTTAGAACAGATCATTCCATTTTTAACCGCAACGATCTTACTTACGCTTGCCCCGGGACCAGATATTATTTATGTTTTGGTACAGGGAATGGCGAATGGAAAAAAGCATGCTATTATTACGGCTTTGGGACTAGTTTCTGGAGTGATAGTGCATACCACTTTGGTGGCTTTTGGCGTTTCAGCAATAATAAAACAGTCGGAAACCATTTATTTGATTATAAAATGTCTTGGTGCGGCTTATTTATTCTTTTTGGCTTACAAAGTCTTTAAAAGTGATCCTAAAATAGCTTTTTCTACGGAAGGAATTAAACAAAAAAGTCTATTTGGATTGTATAGGCAGGGATTTATAATGAATGTTTTAAATCCAAAGGTGACAATCTTTTTTTTAGCGCTTTTCCCCGGATTTTTATGGGAACCTGAAGGAAATACGGTGCTGCAATTCTATATTTTAGGACTCATTTTTATGCTTCAGGGGTTTTTGATCTTTGTATTAGTTGCGATCCTTGCCGGAAGCATTTCAAAATACCTTCAAAAACATCGAAATTCGGGTGTGGTTTTAAAATGGACGCAGGTTTTAGTGTTTATAGGAATTGGAGTTTTTATTCTGATTTGATTTCCATAAGTTCTTGTTTGTCAGGATTGTATAAAAATGACGCCAGAATTTATACAATTTCGATCTGCTAGATAGCACCAATTTTTTCAGAACCAATTATCTATTTCTGAATAAACATTAGATTTTATTATCAAAATCTAAAAAACTATCTTTGGAAGCATGGGAGAAATAAAACTTATCGAATGTCCGCGTGATGCCATGCAGGGAATTAAAGATTTTATTCCAACACAGGCTAAAGCAAGATATATTCAGTCTTTATTACAATGCGGTTTCGATACTATCGATTTTGGTAGCTTTGTTTCTCCAAAGGCAATTCCTCAAATGCGCGATACTGCTGAGGTGCTTTCAATGCTCGATCTTAGCAAAACAAAAAGTAAACTTTTGGCAATCGTAGCCAATACACGTGGCGCTGAAGATGCTGCTCAATTTCCTGAAATTGCTTATTTAGGATACCCATTTTCAATTTCAGAAAACTTCCAGATGCGTAATACGCATAAAACGATTGATGAATCGGTAGAAATCTTGAAGGAAATTTTAGACATCGCAGGTCAAGCCAATAAAGAGGTCGTTGCATATCTTTCTATGGGCTTCGGAAATCCCTATGGCGATCCCTGGAATGTTGAAATTGTTGGAGAATGGACTGAAAAGTTATCGGGAATGGGGGTAAAGATCTTATCATTGTCTGACACTGTTGGGACTTCAACACCAGAAGTTATCACTTATTTGTTTTCAGAATTAATCCCGAAATTCTCCAATATCGAGTTTGGTGCGCATTTACACATCGCGCCGGGAACCTGGTTCGAAAAAGTAGATGCTGCTTTTACATCGGGTTGTACTCGATTTGATGGTGCCATTCAGGGGTTTGGTGGTTGCCCAATGGCAAAAGATGAGCTTACAGGTAATATGCCTACAGAAAAAATGTACTCCTATTTCAACACCAAAAAGCAAAATACTAATTTAAGAATGGGAAGTTTTGAGGCGGCTTTTAATAAAGCTAGTGAAATCTTCAAAGCTTATCATTAGGAAAATCTTTAGTTTTCTTCTTATTATTGTGCAGGATTAATAGCGTTAAGTTTTGCGAATCAGGTTTTTAGGAATTTTCTTTCTTTTTCTTACAAAATTGGCATTGGCTCAGTCAGATTTCTCACAAGAGCAAATAGCCGATTCGGCTTCTTTTTATTTGAAAGAAGCCAACGAATTCATATTCAATGATTTTAAGCTTGCTAAAAGCAAACTAGATAAAGCCAAAACTTTTATAGCTCAGAGTGATGACGCGAACCTAAAGGGCAAACTTCAGCATAGATATGCAGTTGCATTTTATGTAAAAGGGGAATACTATCTTTCTTTGTCTCATTTTCTTGAAGCAGAAAAACTTTTTCGAGAAGCCGAAAACTGGGAAGGAATTGGTAAATGTCTAAATGGTCTCGGGCTTATTCAGCAAGGAATCGATCGTCACAATGAAGCGATTGAATATTTTAAACAGGCCATCGATTATTATAACTTAGCTGAAGATGAATATGCTGCAGCTCCTGCTATAATTAATCTTGGGGTATCAGAACTTCAATCTGGAGAGTTAGAAAGTGCTAAAGTGACCTTGGATAGTGCGCTTACTTTGGCTGTTGCATCGAAAAGGAAAGATATCGAGCATCTTACTTTAAATCAGTTAGGAAATTTAGCTTACGAAAAAGACCAGATCAAAACAGCACAAAATTACTATCAAAGCGTTTTAAATGATACGGTAGCACCCAATAATTGGGAAAAAGCATTTTCTTATTACGGCCTGGCAAGAACCAACCTTGCTTTAAATAATCTGGATACTGCCGAAGAATTTGGTTTGAAAGCACTTGGGTTTGGAAAAACTAATGCTTCTTTTTTTGAATTAGAACGAATTACCGGGGTTTTATTCGATATCTACGAAGCAAAAGGAGAATTGGAAAATGCGGTGCTATTTTCGAAAGAAAACAAAGCGTATAGAGATTCCCTGTATGATCAAAAAAGAATTAGAGCCATAAATCTTCTAAACCTGGAACAAAAGGAAGAAGATAATCGACGTTTGCGTTCAGAGAAGATGCAGAAAGATAAAGAGCTTTCTAAAAATAAGCTCATTATTGCCATTCTCTTATTCGCCGGATTTGTCCTATTGTTAGTTTTATTTTTCAGAATTAAAAGTTATCGCCAAAAAGAAAAGTTTAGAAAAACACTTGAAGAGAAAAACCGACTTATACTTCAGAAAAATGATGTGATCACAGAGCGTAACGAAGAACTTGCGAAGATCAATAAAAGTAAAGATCGATTATTTTCTATTTTATCGCATGACTTAAAATCGCCAATTGGTTCTATTCAAAAGTTATTAGAGCTTATAAAAACTGGCGAGTTTACCGAGAAAGAGCAGGCCGAGCTTTTGGATGAAATGCTTAAGCAGGTATCAGCAACGTCAACTATGCTTCAAAATTTATTGCAATGGGCCAATTCGCAGCTAGAAGGTGCTAAAATGTACATCGAAGAGGTGATACTGGCAAAGCGAGTTAAAGAGATTATGGAGGCGCATTATCTGGTTGCGAAGTCAAAAAATATTCAGATTACCCACGAAATTCCTTCAAATTTGAGTCCGATTTTTGTTGATAATGGGCATCTTTCGATCATACTTCATAACCTAATTAGTAATGCCATTAAGTTTACGCATCCAGGTAGCGAAATTAAAATTCATTATGCTGAAGAACCTAAATGTGTGCTTTTCAAGATAAGGGATGGTGGTGATGGAATTTCTGAAGCGCGAATAGAGCAGATTAAGAATTTTAATACACAGATCATGTCTGAACTGGGAACGGAAATGGAGACCGGTACAGGGATTGGTTTGTTGCTGGTGAAACAATTTTTAACGCTGAATAACGCACGTCTGGAAATTAAAAGTTATCCGGGGGAAGGATCTGAATTTATCGTTTGTTTCAGAAAAAACAATGATTAAGGATTTATTCACCTAAACCTAACGCATTCTACCGAAAACTGTGTATATTTGCATGCAATTAAATTCTTAATTGCTATGGTTGCACACGAATCCAAAATTCTGGGAGAAGGGCTTACTTACGATGATGTTCTTTTAGTCCCTGCCTTCTCTGAGGTTTTACCACGCGAAGTAAATATCCAGACAAAATTTACCAAAAACATTACGATTAACGTTCCTATTGTTTCAGCAGCGATGGATACCGTAACAGAATCTCGTATGGCAATTGCCATGGCCAGAGAGGGAGGTATAGGTGTTCTTCATAAAAACATGACGATAGAGCAGCAGGCTTTAAAAGTGCGTAAAGTAAAACGTGCAGAAAGCGGAATGATTATCGATCCTGTTACTTTGCCAATTTCTTCTACCGTTCAGGATGCTAAAGATCAAATGAAAGAGCATAGCATCGGCGGAATTCCAATTGTTGATGATGAAGGGAAATTGATAGGAATTGTAACTAATCGCGATCTAAGATTCGAAAAGAACAATCAACGCCCTATTTCAGAAGTGATGACTTCAGAAAATCTTGTGACTGTTGCTGAAGGGACCTCTTTAGATCAGGCAGAAGATATTCTTCAGGAAAATAAAATTGAAAAACTTCCGGTAGTAAATAAAGAAGATAAGCTTGTTGGTTTAATTACCTTTAGAGATATCACTAAGCTTACCCAAAAGCCTAATGCAAATAAAGATAGCTACGGAAGATTAAGAGTAGCGGCTGCTATTGGCGTTACTGCAGATGCAGTACAAAGAGCAGAAGCATTGTACAATGCCGGCGTAGATGCTATTATCATAGATACTGCACATGGCCATACCAAAGGAGTGGTTTATGTACTTAAAGAAGTTAAAGCTAAATTTCCAGACCTTGAAGTGGTTGTAGGTAATATCGCAACCGGTGAAGCTGCAAAGTATTTAGTAGAAGCAGGTGCAGATGCTGTAAAGGTAGGAATTGGGCCAGGTTCTATTTGTACAACAAGAGTTGTAGCAGGAGTTGGATTTCCACAATTTTCAGCGGTTTTAGAAGTGGCGGCTGCAATAAAAGGAACCGGTGTGCCAGTTATCGCAGATGGTGGAATTCGTTATACCGGTGATATTCCTAAAGCACTTGCTGCAGGAGCAGATTGTGTGATGCTAGGATCTCTTTTAGCAGGAACAAAAGAATCTCCTGGTGAAACCATTATATACGAAGGAAGAAAATTCAAATCTTATCGCGGAATGGGATCTGTAGAAGCGATGAAAAAAGGTTCTAAAGATCGTTATTTCCAGGATGTAGAAGATGATATTAAGAAATTGGTTCCAGAAGGAATCGTTGGTCGTGTACCTTATAAAGGAGAATTAGAAGAAAGCATCCATCAATTTGTTGGAGGTTTAAGAGCTGGTATGGGGTACTGCGGTGCGCAAGATATCGAAGCACTTAAAGAACATGCTAAATTCGTGAAAATTACTTCTTCAGGTATTCATGAAAGTCATCCTCACGATGTAACAATTACAAAAGAATCACCAAATTATAGTCGATAATCGACGAATTTTGATCAATAAAAAAGCCCGCAACCGCAGGCTTTTTTATTTTATATTTTTCAAACTCTTTAGCTAACTTAGTTTGAGTTTGTATTGTTACTATCTGCTGAAGGCTGAGTGGTATTTACTTCTTCGATCGAGATTCCTAATTTCTTCATCACTTTTTCAGTAATATCACTTCCAGGTTGTGAGTATGCTAAAGCGCCTCCACCTGCATGAAAGATCTGTGTATATCCTTCTTCTTTAATTACTTCTTGCATGGCAGCATCTATTTTTTGATATAATGGCTGCGTAAGTTCATTACGCTTCATTTGCATCATTACCTGCGAACGCTGGCGAAATTGTTTAATTTCGTTTTCTAATCCAAGAATCTGGTTTTCGCGTTGTTTCTTTACATCTTCAGTAAAAACAGCAGTACTGTCCTGGTAATTTTTAATTAATCCTTCGTAAGTGTTAATTGCCTGTTCTACATCTGCCTGTAAAGATTCGTTGTAAGCCTGTACACCATTATTCACATCATTAATCTCTGGCATTTTGTTAATAATGTATTCGGCATCTATCGTTCCTATCTTACTTTGTGCATTCGCTGCAATTGCGAAAAATAAAAATGTAATTAATACGCTAAATTTCTTCATTTTTTATCTCTTGTTTTGCGCAAATATAACAGTGAGCATCAATTAAACATAGGATTTTTTAGGAAAATGATAGTTTTTCATTTTCGGCGATTGGTATTACCAGTCTATTTTCGATAAAATACAAACAGTGCTTGATAATCAGTAAGGTTATAGCTTGCAGAACCTTTAGGAATTCTTATTTTTGCTGCACTTAATAAGAAATTTCAGAAAACAGCGTTTTTACTGAGATTAATAGAATTGTTTACCAGTTTTGAAGAAAATATTTAAGGCAATTTTAATTGGCTTCGTGCCGATTTTGGTTATTTCCTGTGATCTTTTTAAATCTCAGGATAATCGAAAAGTTGTTGTTCGGGTAAATAATTCTTATTTGTATGAAGAAGATATTAAAAGTCTTGTTGGAGACGGGATTTCTGCTGAAGATAGCACGATCATTGTAAATAGCTACATTAATCGATGGGCGACACAGCAATTATTGATCGACCGTGCAAAACTAAATCTTCCAGAAGCCAGGCAAAAGGAATTTAATGAGCTGGTAGAGAATTACAAGAACGAGTTATATACCAATGCTTACACAGATGCGGTAGTGTCTAAAGAGTTGGATTCGGTTTTTACAGATACTATAATTGCCAGTTATTACGAGCAAAATAAAGAGAATTTTAAGCTTAGCCAGGATCTTGTGAAGCTTAGGTATATAAATTTAGAAGCAAATAATACCAATCTTGATAAAATTAAAGATTGGTTTGTTCGTTTTAATGAAGAGGATAAAGTAAAATTGCAGGAAAATGCACTGCAATTCAAAAATTATTCGTTTAATGATTCTGTTTGGATAAAAACAGCAACAGTTTACGATAAAGTAACTCCGCTTAGTGTAGAAGATAGAGCTGAGCTGTTGCGAAAAGATAATTACATAGAATTAAAGGATTCTATAGAAACTTATTTGATCTATGTAAACGATGCGCTAAAGAAAAACGATCAGGCGCCGTTAGAATATGCAAAACCAACGGTGGAACAGATTTTGCTTAATAAACAGAAATTAGAGTTGGTGAAGCAATTAGAAAAGGATATTACAAAAGATGCAATTAAAAACAATCAATTTGAGATTTACAATTAAAAGAGGTTTGATGCTGGCAGCTTTACTGCTTGGTATTAATGCAGGTGCGCAGGAGATCATTGTTACAGATAGCACTTCTATACAAATGGAAGACGAATTGGTACAAAACCAACCTGTAGCTGAAGAAGAAGGAGCGCGCAGAAAGGTAGATGGTATTGCGGCTGTTATTGGTGATTATATCATTTTAGATAGTGATGTAGATCTAACTAGAAAAGATATCCAGTCTCAGGGAGGTAGTACTGCAAATGTGACCGATTGCCAGTTGGCAGGATCGCTTATGGAAAACAAGCTATACGCTCACCAGGCAATTCAGGATAGTATTATTGTACCAGATGCACAGATCAATAATTACATCGATCAGCAAATTGCCGGTATGGTTAGACAGTTGGGAACTATAGAAGATGTATTAGAATTTTATAAAAGAGATTCTGAAGCTGAATTTAGAAACGAATTGTTCGAGCTGAATAAACAAAGCCAGCTGGCTCAGCAAATGAGACAAAAGATCGTTGAAAATATTGAGGTTACTCCGGAAGAAGTTAGAGCTTATTTCAACGATATTCCTAAGGATTCATTACCAGTTTTTGGTGATGAAGTTGAGATTTCAGAAATTGTAGTAAAACCTGAAGTTCCCGAAGAAGAAAAGCAAAAAACGATCGATCGTTTAAACCAGTTTAGAGCAGACGTTTTAGAAAACGGCTCTAAGTTTGCAACAAAAGCGATCCTTTATTCAGATGATACTCAAACCGGTGGAGATATTTTAAGTTTAGGAAGAAAAGATGCTTTCGTAAAAGAATTTAAGGATGTAGCTTTCTCTTTAAGAGAAGGAGAGATTAGTGAGCCTTTCGAAACTATGTACGGGTATCATATTGTACAATTGGTGAAAATTAGAGGTCAGGAAATCGATGTTCGTCATATACTTTTAATTCCAGATGTTAATAATGCAGCGGTAGAAAAAGCTAAAGAAGAGATCGATGCTGTAAGAGAAAAGATCGAAAATGGAGAAGTAGAATTTGCGCAGGCAGCAAGAGAAGTTTCAGATAGAGATGAAACAAAATCTGACGGTGGTAAAATGAGAAATCCAACTACGGGAGATCTAGGTTTCGATCAAAAGAATTTACCTCCAAGACTTTATAGCCAGATTCAGGATTTGGATGAAGGAGAAATTTCTTACCGACTTACCGAACAGGACGATATGGGACGACCAATCTTCAAGATCGTAAAAATAGATAAAAGGATTCCAGAGCATACTGCAGATTACGGTACAGATTATATGAAGATCAAAGATCTTGCACTTCAGGATAAAAGAATTAAAGCCATTCAGGAATGGCAAAAAGAAAAAATCCAGGATACTTACGTTAAAATTAGTGGAAAATACAGAGATTGTGAGTATACTAGCAACTGGTTAAAAAAATAAAATAGATTACTGAATGTCTGACGTTAGATTACTAGAGAATTTTGTAGCAAAGCATAAAAGCTTAAAAAGTGAAATAAGCAAAGTAATTGTAGGTCAGGAAAAAGTAATAGATCAAATACTGCTCTCCGTATTTTCCGGAGGGCATTCTTTGTTAATAGGGGTTCCTGGTTTGGCAAAAACCTTAATGGTAAATACCATTTCAAAAGCGCTTGGACTCGATTTTAAACGCATTCAGTTTACACCAGATCTAATGCCCAGTGATATACTGGGGTCTGAAATTCTTAACGAAAAGCGCGAATTTCAGTTTATAAAGGGGCCGGTGTTTACCAATATTTTACTGGCAGACGAGATCAATCGTACTCCACCAAAAACCCAGGCGGCTCTTTTAGAAGCAATGCAGGAAAAATCTGTAACCGTTGCAGGGCATCGTTATCATTTAGATTCACCTTATTTTGTATTGGCTACGCAAAACCCGATAGAACAAGAGGGAACCTATCCGTTGCCTGAAGCACAGTTAGACCGTTTTATGTTTGCCATAAACCTGGAATATCCAACTTTCGAGGAAGAAGTGAACGTGGTTAAAAATACTACTACAGATAAGCAGTACGATGTACAATCTCTATTTACTTCAGCTGAAATTAGCGAAATTCAGCAGGTAATTAGAAAAATGCCGGTTGCTAATAATGTGATCGAATATGCTGTAAAACTGGTTGGTAAAACAAGGCCAAATTCAGAAGCAGCTCCAGAGCTTGTAAAGAATTATCTGGATTGGGGCGCTGGTCCAAGAGCATCACAAAATCTTATTCTTGCGGCAAAAACTCATGCTGCAGTAAACGGGAAATTCTCTCCAGATAAAGAAAATGTTCAGGCGGTAGCGATAGGTATTTTGCGTCACCGAATTATCAAAAACTACAAAGCCGAGGCTGAAGGTCTTACCATAGAAACTTTAATTAAGGAACTTCTTTAATAATCCAGTTTTTACATTGACATTTTTCAGTGGAAGTAGCCTAGCTTTCAATTCTTCCTATTTTTTGCATTATAGATAATTAAGAATGGCTATAAATAAAACCAATAGCACTCGATTTTCTTATTTGTTTATCGAATTCTTATAAATTACCTTCTAAAATTGCGAACCTTGCTTTTTAGTTGGTTTGAAAATAGATATTCTTGAATAATTTTTTGAGCTCTCAACCTTCGGAAAGCCTTTTACTCAAACCTTTTAGAAGCGCTTTTCATTTTCAAAATCCGCTTAAATTTCTTATTTTTGTCGGACTTTTTTAGAACAAAAACTCTTAAAACGATGGCATACGATATTGATATGATCAAAAAGGTGTACGACCAGATGGCAGATCGTGTTACAAAAGCACGTGACGTTGTTGGTAGACCTTTAACACTTGCAGAAAAAATTCTTTACTCTCACTTATGGGATGGTGAAGCAACTACAGCTTACGAGAGAGCGAAAGACTACGTAGAATTCTCTCCAGATAGAATTGCTTGTCAGGATGCGACTGCGCAAATGGCTTTATTGCAATTTATGCAGGCTGGTAAAAAGAAAGTAGCCGTTCCTACTACAGTACACTGTGATCACCTTATCCAGGCGAAAATGGGAGCTGCAATCGATCTTCAAAGTGCCAACAAATCTAGTAGCGAAGTTTTCGATTTCTTAGAATCTGTTTCTAATAAATACGGAATTGGTTTCTGGAAACCGGGAGCCGGGATCATTCACCAGGTAGTATTAGAAAATTATGCATTCCCAGGAGGAATGATGATTGGTACCGATTCTCACACTGTAAATGCAGGTGGTTTAGGTATGGTAGCTATTGGTGTTGGTGGAGCCGATGCTGTAGATGTAATGGCAGGTATGCCCTGGGAACTTAAATTCCCTAAGCTTATCGGTGTTAAATTAACTGGTAAACTTTCTGGATGGACAGCACCAAAAGATGTGATTCTTAAGGTTGCAGGTATCTTGACTGTAAAAGGTGGTACTGGTGCAATTATCGAATATTTTGGTGAAGGTGCTCGTTCTATGTCTTGTACTGGTAAAGGTACGATCTGTAACATGGGAGCTGAGGTTGGTGCAACCACTTCAACTTTTGGTTATGACGAGTCTATGGAGCGTTACTTAAAAGCGACTAACCGTGAGGATGTTGCTGAAGCTGCTAACGCGGTTAAAGAACACTTAACCGGTGATGACGAGGTTTACGCTAATCCTGAAACTTATTTCGACGAAGTTATCGAGATCAACCTTTCAGAATTAAAACCTCATTTAAATGGACCATTTACGCCAGATCTTGCGACTCCAATTTCTGAAATGGGAGAGAAAGCTAAAGAAAACGACTGGCCAATCAATGTAGATTGGGGATTAATTGGTTCTTGTACTAACTCTTCTTACGAAGATCTTACCCGTGCAGCTTCAATTGCCAAACAAGCCGTTGATAAGAAAATAAAATCAAAATCAGATTTCGGAATTAATCCAGGATCTGAGCAAATTAGATTTACTGCAGAGCGTGATGGATTACTTCAAATCTTTGAAGATCTAGATGCGACTGTATTTACAAATGCCTGTGGGCCATGTATCGGTCAGTGGGATCGTAGTGACCGTAAAGGTGAAGAGAAAAACACTATCGTGCATTCTTTTAACCGTAACTTCTCTAAGCGTGCAGATGGGAATCCAAATACTCACGCTTTTGTTGGTTCTCCAGAGATGGTTGCTGCAATCGCAATTTCTGGTCGTTTAGATTTCGATCCAACTCGTGATAAATTGATCAACGAAAATGGAGAGGAAGTTATGTTAGATGAGCCGCAAGGTATCGAGCTTCCAACAAAAGGTTTTGCTGTAGAAGATGCTGGTTATGTAGCACCTAAGGAAGATGGTAGTGACGTAGAAGTAAAAGTTGCTGAAGATAGCGAGCGTTTACAATTACTTACACCTTTTGAGCCTTGGGATGGCAAAAACCTTACAGGAGCAAAACTTCTTATAAAAGCATGGGGTAAATGTACTACAGACCATATTTCTATGGCTGGTCCTTGGTTACGTTACCGTGGTCACTTAGATAACATTTCCAATAACTGTCTTATCGGGGCAATTAATGCATTTAATAAGAAATCTAACTTTGTAAAAAGCCAAATCACCGGGGAGTATGATGGCGTGCCGGCGGTACAAAGAGAGTATAAAAAAGAAGGAATTCCAACGGTAGTAGTAGGTGATCACAATTACGGTGAAGGATCGTCTCGTGAGCATGCTGCTATGGAGCCTCGTCATTTAGGTGTTAAAGTTGTACTAGTAAAATCTTTTGCTCGTATTCACGAAACTAACCTTAAGAAACAAGGTATGTTAGGACTTACTTTCAAAAATGAAGAAGATTACGATCTAATTCAGGAAGATGACACCTTCAACTTTATAGATCTAGAGGAGTTTGCTCCAGATAAAGATCTTACAATTGAAATAGTTCATGCAGATGGTTCTAAAGATACAATCAAAGCTGAACATACTTACAACCAGCCACAAATCGAATGGTATAAGCATGGTTCAGCATTAAACTTAATCAAAAAGCAAAACGCTGCTTAATTAAGATTTATATAGATGATTTTAAAAACTCTCGCTTTGGGCGAGAGTTTTTTGTTTTTAGTACAGTCTATACTTCAACATAAATCCTATGCCGATAAAATAGATTCAATTATTTTTGCTGAAAAATTGCCTGGTATGAAAAAGCTTTTTAAAAATCAATGGACCAATATCATTTTGGTAGTGATTATTATCGCGATGGTGATGCCGCAAACCCGAAAACCAATCGCCATTGTTTTTAATAAAATTATAGCTTCGAATCCAAGTGTTACCGATGAAGAAGAACGACCTGAGATCGAATCTTATAATTGGATCTTAGAAGATCGTTTTAAAAAAGAAGTCGATTTTCGACAATTTAAGAACAAAGTAATTTTAATAAATTACTGGGCTACATGGTGCCCGCCGTGTATTGCAGAAATGCCCAGTTTGAACGAAGTTTATCAGGATTATAAAGATCGTATGGTTTTTCTTTTTATAAGCGGAGAAGAATTCGAAACCAGCCAGGGTTTTATGAATGCTAAAGGATATGAGCTACCGGTTTATCGTATGAAAACTAACTATCCAGATCCTTTAGAAGGGTATAAGCTACCAACTTCTTATCTGATTGACAAGAATGGACGAATCGTGATTAAAAAAGAAGGTGCGGCCGATTGGAATAGCACTGGCTTTAGAAATACCTTGGAGGAGCTTTTGGCGGATTAGAGGCGGAATTTTCTAAAGAAAGAAACAATAAATTCTGGATCAAAAAGGCTAAACATGATCTTTAGATCTTCAGTAAATTTTGTTTCTTCGTCCAGATAAGCAAAAATCGCTTCAACTGAATTTTTCTGATAAAATTTGCTGAATATTTGCTCTCCTTTTTCATTTCTACGAGCTAAAACATCTAAGAAAATAGCGTCATAAAATTTATATTTACTTCGGAAGAGATCTTTTGAAGGTTCGTATCCAGATTTGATGTTTTCGATGATCTTTGTGATCTTTTTTTCTGTATGCTTGAAAGAATATCCTGTAGAACCTTTTACCCAACCACCACCTGTACCGATTTTGGTGATTTTGAAGTTATTATTTTTTTCGAAAGGAAAATCTGTCATTGGTATATTTCCTTTCTCTTCATTTAAAACCTCGTAAGTATCTATATTCAAGTATTCTGAAAGATATTTTTTCATCTGCTCATCATAAATTTCTTCTTCAGTAAGAAAAGGAGTGAAAAACGTATATTCTACAAGCGCTTCAGTTGCTGAAAATGGTAAAATATAGGTAAAACTAGTACTATTTTTATAAGTCAGTCTAAAATCCATCATCGTAAATTGACCTGGATCAAAAACAGGTGTTTCAGTTTTTACGTGATAACCTTTAAAATGTTGATAGATCTTTGTGTAATCCTGAGTTTCGTAATATTCTGAAGGGATTCTGCTATCAAAGAAATGTGTAGCGTTGTAGGTTTTCTTTCTCCCTACAGCTTTCATTGTCACGGGATCGATGTTTGAAATTTCGTCTTCAATTAAAAAAAAGTCTTCAGATTTACGAATTTCAGCTAAAGCATATTCGAAGAACTTTTCTGAAGTCAGCATTTTATAGGAATAGGGCTTTAAATCTAAATCTTCTTCAGCAGTAGTAGATATAAATTTTCCAGTTTTCCATTCCGCAGAAATTAAAGAATCCCAGCGTCCTTTCTCTTGTTCCCAGAAGCACCAGGTTTTATCTTTAGAAATATTAAAAGAAGGGTCGATAATGGCCATTTTCTTCCCTTTAAAAAAGACATCGTCTTTTAGACGCAAGGCCAATTGAAGTCCTGCAAGGCCGCCCCCAACAATCACATAAAAATAAACAGGGCCTAGCATACGGGATATTTACTTAGATTTTTTGAAGTATTTAAAAGGAACAAATAGCATCCCAAAGTTTTCGCCATCTTCTTTACCAATATGTTTGTGGTGCATTTTATGCGCTCTTCTAATTCCTTTTGCGTAGGTGCTATTTGCATTTCTAAAGATCTTGAAACGCTGATGTATAAAGATATCATGAACGCTAAAATAAGCGATTCCATAAGCTAAAATTCCAAGACCAATAGGTAACGTGAACCAAACATTTTCGTATCGCCATAAAAGAAAGCAACCAATACTTACGGCAGCGTAAAAAACAAAAAACAGATCGTTACGCTCCCACCAGCTGCTGTGATCTTTTTGATGATGATCTTTATGCAGGCTCCATAAAAAACCATGCATAATATATTTATGTGTAAACCAGGCCATACCTTCCATACCAACGAAGGTGGCTAAAAATATAGCGATCCAAAGAATTGTAGTCATAGTCTAAATTTACAAATTATATAAGATTAAGGCGGCAAGAGATATAAGATTTTGCAAGTAATCCTGCTTTTTGATAATCTGATACTCTAATTCGCTTTTTCTTAATTTCTAAAGATGGCGTTTGTTTTAATTTGTAAAGTAGTTTTTTGTAATAGATATAAGCTGTGTAAACTCCAAATTTAGCTTCAACCGGTAAGTGTATAATTCCGTTTAAGCCTTTTCTAAAATCCTCTTCAATTTCTGCAATAATACGTTTTTTACTGGCTTCGTCTAGTTGATCCAGATTAGTGTTTGGGAAATAACTTCGGTTTAAATCTTCAAAATCGGCTTTAAGATCTCTAAGAAAATTTACTTTTTGAAAAGCCGAGCCCAAACTCATGGCAGATTCTTTAAGCTCGTCGTACTTTTTTTGATCGCCTTTTACAAATACCTTTAAACACATAAGACCTACAACATCTGCACTTCCGTAGATATATTCTTTGTATTCATTGATGGTAAGGTAATCTGATTTGTGAAGATCTAAGCGCATGCTTTTCATGAAGGCAACATACAAATCTTGATCGATGTTGTATTTATGTACCGTTTCCTGAAATGCGTTTAGAATAGGATTTAAACTAATTTTATCCTCTAGGGCTTTGTAAAGATCGATCTCGAAATCATTGAATAATTTTTCTTTATCGTAATCGTGAAAACTGTCTACGATTTCATCTGCAAATCGCACAAAGCCGTAAATGTTATAGATATCCTGCCGTATGCTTGGAGCTAGCATTTTTGTTGCAGAAGAGAAAGAAGTACTGTAAGCATTGGTAACTTCTTTACTGCACGTTCTCGAAACAACGTCAAAAATAGATTTCATAGCACTAAATTTTGTTTTTTGTAATTAGCCCGGCGGTTAATTTTCCCGAGATCAATGATGGTGGAACTCCCGGGCCAGGTACCGTTAACTGTCCTGCAAAAAATAAATTCTTTACTTTCTTGCTTTTAAGCTTAGGTCGTAAAAAAGCTGTTTGAAGCAGTGTGTTTGCGAGTCCGTATGCATTGCCTTTGTAAGAATTATAAGCTTCTTTAAAATCGTTCACACAAAAGGACTCTTTAAATATAATATTATTTTTAACACTTTGATTGGTGATATTCTCGAATCTGGTAATGATTTTTTCGAAATACTTATTTCTAAGTTCTGGAGTATCTTCGATGTCTGGGGCAAGCGGAATTAAGAAAATCCCTGCTTCGTTGCCTTCAGGAGCGACATTATTATCGGTTACTGAAGGGAAACTGGCGTAGAAAAGCGGGTTTTCTGGCCACTGTGGGGTATCGTAAATATTTTGAGCGTGCACATCAAAGTCCGTATCAAAGAATAAACTGTGATGCACGGTATCTTTTAATTTTTTATCAAAACCAACATAAAAAAGGAGAGAAGAAGGAGCAAAAGTTCTGCTTTCCCAATATTTCTCTGAATATTGACGATGCTTTTGCGGAAGTAATTGTTCGCTGTGGTGATAATCTGCGCCACTAAGCACGATATCGCTGGCTATAAATTCATCGTTCGCATAGAGACCTTTTGCAGTCCCATTTTCCACTTCAATCTTAGAAACATTGCTGTTTGTTTTTATTTTAACTCCCAGGCTTTCGGCTAAGGATTGAATACCTCTAATAACTTCGTACATTCCGCCTTTTGGATGCCAGGTACCAAGACCAAAATCAGCATAATTCATAAAACTATAAAAGGACGGAGTAGCGGTTGGTTTTGCTCCTAAAAAAAGTACCGGAAATTCAAGAATCTTGATTAAATTCTCATTGCTGAATTCTTTTCTAACCTTTTTTGAAATCGTACTAAAAAACTGACCAATCCTTGCAGCGGTTTGCGGGGTTACAAGTTCTAGCGGAGAAACGCCCGGGCGATATACTACATCTTTGATAGCGATGTCATAGTTTTCCTGAGCTTCTTTTATAAATTTCTTTAAAGGTTTCGAGCTTCCTGGTTCTTCTTTTTCAAAAGCAGCATAAATCTTATCCAGGCTGTCTTCAATACTTATGTAATAACCCTTCTCGAAGTAAACGCGATAAGCAGGATCTAGTTTCACCAGCTTATAAAAATCCTCTGGTTTTTTACCAAAATCGGCAAAAAAGCGCTCAAAAACATCGGGCATCCAATACCAGGTTGGGCCAATATCAAAAGTAAATCCTTCTTTTTTTAGTTGTCTCGCTCTGCCGCCAACCTCGGCATTCTTTTCGTAAATGGTGATATCGTAACCTTCTTTAGCCAGGTAACAGGATGCTGCTAACGAAGCAAATCCAGATCCTATAATGCTAATTTTTTGCTTCATTTTAAATCGTCTTTATAAAATTATTTAAGTCGCGATATACTTTTATATTTTCTGGTAATGGAGAATCTTTAATGGTATTCGCTTTGTGACCAAAAAGATTTAATTCGTACTGGCGTCCATCACATATTATTTCCTGATATTCTTCAATAAATTCTGGCATGTTGATAGGAGCGATGGTACAATAACTCAAAAATCGAACATTAGGATATCGTTCTAATAAAAACTTCATATTAGAAAGCGGTAAGCTTGGTCCTAAAAAGATGGTTTGGTAACCTTCATTTAAAAGTATGTATTGAATATATAGAATTCCTATATCGTGGATTTCATTTTCTGGTAGAAATAGAATGAATAGATCATCCTTAGTAGGTGTTTTCGAACTTTTAATTTCAACCAGATTAAGGTATAATTTCTGTTTTATTAGATCTACAATATAATGCTCGTGTATAGGTTTTATGGTATCGGTTTGCCATAGCATTCCAACTTCATTTAGAAGCGGCAGGAAAATATCGTTAAAGATCTGCTTGAAGTTCTTTTTCTCGATCAAAGCTTTGTATGTTTTATCAAAAAGTGCTTCGTCGAAATTCATCATTGCCATCTTAAATTGATTGATAGCTCTATTCTCTTCGCTAATGCTAGAGGTAATGCGATGAACCATTGCGGTAATTTCTTGTTCGCTAAGTTTAGAAATTCGAGAGATCTTATAACCGTTTTCGTTAAGAAATGCGATGTTCAAAATTTTTTGAAGGCTCGAGCTATCGTACATTCTAATATTAGTTTCTGTACGCTCTGGCTTTAGAATATTGTATCGCTTTTCCCACATTCTTATGGTGTGAGCTTTAATACCACTAAGATTCTCGAGATCTTTTATGCTGAAGTTTTGTTTAATTAATTTCATATAATCCTATGATGCTAAACAAATCTAAAGAAATAGAATCTGTAATTTCCATAGGAAAAAGTTAAAATGTTTAATCTAGTGGTTAATTAATTAAACAAAATTAAAAATGAGCAAATAGATAAGCCTTTTACGTTGGGGATTTAGAATTCTGAAGGGTTGCTATATGGAGATTTCCTGATACTATGTTTGAAAATATGCGTCTGATGCAACAGGTTGGTTTTTCAACTATTAACGGCTTTTAATTCAAAAGTAGATATTAGCTATTTTATGACTACTCTTTTTAGTTATCATTCAATTTATTTTGTGGCTTGCTAAATTTAACCTCCCAATAGCTCTTCTTCTTTTTAAAAAACCAACTTCCGGTCATGCCAACTATACCAGTAGATAGGCCAACAAGTAAATAGAAAACACCATAGTTGTTTTTGATATTTAGAATTATAGGTAAACGTGTAAAAAGTTCTGCTGCAAATGCGCAATAAAGTCCAATGACAGACCAGTACATCCAGGATAAATGAGATACGATAGGTTGTTTAAAATTCTTTATATACATAGGTGTCATTCCCATAATCAAAGTTGCTGTATTGATAATCGCGAAAAAATGAAGAATTCCAAAGGTTTTGTGAACGCGGTATATTAGAAACGCCGATGCGCATACTATGATCATGGAGATAATATAAATTGTTCCTGTTCTTATATGAAATAAAGATCCTTTTGGATTAATTAATATTAGGCTTCCAGTAATTAATGCTATTAAGGCGAAGATAGTATGTGTCCATCCAATTATATCGTGTGGCATCTCTAAAGAATTTGATTTAAAGGTGGATATAAATAGAATAAAATTTATAATTCTTTTACTGAACCGTCAAAACGGATAGCTGAGTTGTATAAATGACTTCACTCAACAAAATTCGAGCTATGCTGTAGCTTTGCATTACCTCATAACTTTTATAGCTGAAGCGTAAAAATCTCGGTTTCACCATAATATCATCAAGTTTAAAATACTTGCTAATATTGTTGAATTTTAAAGAGTATTTTTTCTGAAATCTATAAAAAGAATCAGCTTTAATATCTATTTAAATTAATTTGAATAAAAATAATGAAGAAAAAGAAAAGTGTTTGAGTGCCCAGGATGGGAGTCGAACCCATACGCCCTAATGGACACATGGCCCTCAACCATGCCTGTCTACCAATTCCAGCACCTGGGCAAATGCGCCGCAATAAACGGGCTAAAAAATGAGTTTGAGAAACTCTAAATAAAAAAGTGATCTGGCTGGGGCTCGAACCCAGGACCCTCTCCTTAAAAGGGAGATGCTCTACCAACTGAGCTACCAGATCAAATTTATATTTAATAAAAATAAGAACAAAAAAGTGATCTGGCTGGGGCTCGAACCCAGGACCCTCTCCTTAAAAGGGAGATGCTCTACCAACTGAGCTACCAGATCATTAAATAAGCATCCATCGTTTTGCGAATGCGGGTGCAAATATATAATCAATTTTTTATTTTTCAAGCTTATTTTAAATTAAATTTGCTTTCAGTAGAAATTAACTCGAAAAAAACGGCTACGATATGAAAATTTTCCTGAATGGTTACATGGGGTCTGGGAAGTCTCTTATAGGTAAAAAACTTTCTGAATCAATGGATTATCCTTTGGTAGATATGGACGATCAGATAGAATTGATGGAAGGAAGAAGCATCCATGAAATTTTTCAAAAAAAAGGAGAATTATATTTTAGAAAATTAGAAAATCAGGTTTTAAAAGATATTTTGGATAAAAACGATAACATGATCGTGTCTCTTGGAGGCGGAACTCCATGCTACGGAAATAATTTTGAGCTTTTAAAGGCAGATGAAAATAATAAAACTGTTTACTTAAAAGCTTCGGTAGAAGAATTAACCAGTAGGTTGTTCTTAGAAAAAGTGCATCGCCCGGTGATTAGCCATTTAGATACTAAAGAGCAATTAGAAGAATTTATTAGAAAGCACTTGTTTGAAAGAGCTTTTTATTACAATCAATCCAACATCATTGTGGATGTAGATGGGGCTACACCCACAGCGATCGTGGAAAAAATAAAATCTAAACTTGATTAAATAAGCTCGGCTCTGTCATTTCCTTCTTCAAAAGTGATCTTTACCATTTCATTTAAAGAAGTAGAAAGAGAAATACCTTTAAAATCGGCTTTTACGGGATATTTTTTGTGATTACGGTCTACAAGTACCGCAGTTTTAAATTGTTTTAATGGTACGTCTAAGAAATGGCGTACTCCGTAGATTAGAGTGGTGCCAGAGTTTAATACGTCGTCCACTAAAACTATGGATTTTTCGCTATAGTCCTGTGAAGGGATAGAAGTAGTGATTTCACTTAGTGGACTTTTCTTATCGATCTTCACCTCACAAAGAATGATTTTTAGCGGAGAGATCCTTTCTAATTCGGTTTGGATTCTCTTCGCTAATTTAAAACCTTTCCTAGCGATACCTGCCAGTACGATTTCTTCTTCGTTAATATTATTTTCGTAGATCTGAAATGCGATTCGCTTGGTTTTTTGAGCAATTTCAGCGTGATTTAAAATTTGAACCTTTTCTTTCATCTAAGTTCTATTAAGTGTTTTGATCTTTATTTTCAGAATCGCTGGCATTATCAAACCAATCTTCGATATCTCGGCGATCTTTTTTTGTAGGTCTTCCGGTACCTTTTTTACGGTAATAATCTTTTGAATATTTTAGAAGATCTAATTTCTCAAAAGCTTCTTTCGGGGTATGGTCCTGAACGTAAATACTCACAAGCTTGGCACCCACCCGGCTGGGAGGAAGGTCTAATACCTCTAACTGATAGTCTATTTGATTCTTTCTAACTACTAGCCTGTCCCCAGGAAAAATTTCTTTTGAAGGCTTCATGTTACTACCGCTCATTTTTACTTTACCCTGCTTGCAGGCATTCGTAGCAATGCTTCGGGTTTTAAAGTACCGCACACTCCATAAAAATTTATCAACTCTCATAATAAATGGTCCTTAAAACTGTTCTATAATCATAAACAAAAATACAAGATTATTGTATCTTGCGCCCTTAAAAAACGAGACAATGCGATTGAACAAATATTTTTTAGCCGGAATTGCTTTGACCGGCCTTATTTTTACGAGTTGTGACGACGATGACGACGGTACAGTAGATCCGATAGAATTAAGGGACGAGCAGGAGCAAAGAACGGCCGATGATGATAGTCTTGTAGAGTATTTACAAACTCACTTTTATAATTACGAAGAATTTGAAAATCCAGCAGCAGATTTCGATTATAATATCGTTTTTGATACCATTGCTGGTGAGAATAGTGATAAAGTCTCTATTTGGGAATCCCCAAATTTTTCAACAAAAACAGTTACCTATCAGGCTAACGAAACTGAATTAGATTACAATCTTTACCTGTTAGAGGTTAGAGAAGGAGCTGGAGAGCAACCACACTTTTCAGATTCTACTTATGTAAGATATAAGGGAGAATTAATTAATGCTGAAGTTTTTGACAATAGTATTAACTCACCAGTTTGGTTTGATCTTGAAGGATTTGTTGGTATTCAAAGCGATGGTAGCTTAGTAAGAAGAGGTGGTGTTGTAGAAGCCTTTCAACAGGCATTGATCGAGTTTAGAGGAGCTTCAAATTATAGCGTTAACCCAGATAATACGGTAGAATGGTCTAATGATTACGGAATAGGTGCTTTATTTGCACCATCTGGATTGGGATATTTTAATGGTACTAGTCCTGGTTATGGATATAGTCCATTAATTTTTACATTTCATTTGTTGAATGTAAACGAAGCAGATCATGATGGAGACGGTATCCCAAGTTGGATGGAAGATATAGATGGTGACGGAAGTTTATTTGATGATGACTCTGACGGCGATGGTCTACCAGATCATTCAGATACAGATGATGATGGTGATGGATTACCAACACGCCAGGAAATTATTATTAATGCCGATGGTAGTTTAACGTTCCCGGACACCAACAATAACGGAACTCCTAATTATTTAGATGCAGATTCTTTTGAGCCTGTAGAAGAATAATTTTTAAATAAGTACAGAGAAAAAGCTCCTTGAAAAGGAGCTTTTTTGGTTTTGGGGTATTTGGTTTTTTAAAGAGCAAGGGATAAACTCAAGATCCATTGTGAAGGCCTGGAGTCTATATTGAAATTATCGCTAGCAGTTTCGTTAAAAGCGGTGTTCTCTGTAAAGGCTCCTTCGTATCGTACATCGATCCCTAAACTTCCTAAATTTAAACCAGCGCCTAATTGATATCCTACTGAAATATCATTCTCTACGTCGCTAATTTCAAACCTATCATTATCTATTTCGTTATTGGTGATATACTGAAAAGAAGGACCTGCTTTAATATTAAGAGGACCAAGAATGTCTACTCCTAATAAAACGGGCAAGTCGATTTTATCCAGGTTGTACTCAAACGCACCATAATCTGTAGTCAGTTTAGTATATACAAGCTCAGGTTGTATAAAAACAGCAGAGATTCCAAATTTAGTATAGATACCAAAGTGGTATCCTGCTTTTGATTCTCCTTCTGTAATGTCTGGAAAATCATCTACGGCGTCCTGAAAGCCATCAATATCTCCTGTAGATCCATAATTTAAACCTCCTTTAATACCAAACTCGGTAGATTGCGCCCATAATCCGGTAGAGGCTAAGCATAGTAAAATGATTAGAACTTTTTTCATGATATAAATTATTAGTTAGCTATTAAACGCAAATTACATTCTAAAATTTTAGCTAAAAATAACAAAGCCTTTTAAATTGACTTTAAAAGGCTTTATTTTACAGTGTTTAACGCTTTTTAAGCTTTTATTTACGTTTGATAACTTTTTCTGAAGCTGCTACAATGGCTTCAGCATTAAGTCCGTATTTTTCCATAAGCTGGTCTGGAGTACCACTTTCACCAAAAGTATCTTTGGTAGCCACAAATTCTTGTGGAGCTGGATAGTGCTCAGATAAAGTTCTGGAAACACTTTCTCCTAGACCTCCAAGGAAGTTATGTTCTTCAGCAGAAACAACACAACCAGTTTTCTTTACAGATTTTACGATTGCTTCTTCATCTAAAGGCTTAATCGTGTGAATATTGATAATTTCAGCACTAATTCCTTTTTCTTCTAAAGCTTCACCGGCTTTTATAGCTTCCCATACTAAGTGACCTGTAGCGATGATAGTGACATCGGTACCTTCATTCAGCATAATAGCTTTACCAATTTCAAATTTTTGATCTACCGGAGTGAATATTGGTACTTTTGGACGTCCAAAACGTAAGTAAACAGGTCCTTCATGCTCTGCAATTGCAATTGTTGCTGCTTTTGTTTGGTTGTAGTCACAAGGATTGATCACTGTCATTCCCGGTAACATTTTCATAAGTCCAATGTCTTCTAGGATCTGGTGAGTAGCACCATCTTCTCCCAGCGTTAAGCCTGCGTGAGAAGCACAAATTTTTACGTTTTTCCCAGAATAGGCGATAGACTGTCTAATTTGATCGTAAACACGACCTGTAGCGAAATTGGCGAATGTACCAGTATAAGGAATATAGCCTCCTATAGTTAATCCTGCAGCCATTCCCATCATGTTTGCTTCTGCAATACCCGTTTGGAAAAAACGGTCTGGGTTAGCTTCAATAAAGTCGGCCATTTTTAAAGAAGGAGTAAGATCGGCACATAGTGCTACAACTTTATCATTGGTTTTACCAAGCTCAGCAAGCCCTGCACCAAAACCACTTCTTGTATCTTGTTTTTCAGTATAAGTGTATTTTTTCATTGTATTCTTTTTTGGAAAAGAGTTTTAGTAATCGCCTAAAGTTTCGGGATTTTGTGCAAGCGCACTTTCTAGTTGTTCGTCGTTTGGAGCTTTACCATGCCATTCGTGTGTGTGCATCATAAAGTCTACGCCGTTACCCATTACGGTTGTCATAAGAACACAAACAGGTTTTCCTTTACCAGTGTGCTCTTTAGCTTCGTTTATTCCTTCGATTACTTTTTCTATGTCGTTTCCTTCTGCAATTTCTAAAACGTCCCATCCAAAAGCTTCGAATTTAGCTTTTAGATCTCCCATGTGAAGTACAGTATCTGTACTACCATCGATCTGCTGGCCGTTTACATCTACAGTAGATATAATATTATCTACTCCTTTAGCACCAGCATACATAATAGCTTCCCAATTTTGTCCTTCCTGTAATTCACCATCACCATGAAGTGTATAAACCAGTTTGCTATCTTTATTTAATTTTTTAGCCTGCGCAGCACCTAAAGCTACAGACATTCCCTGACCTAAAGATCCAGAAGCAATTCGTATTCCTGGAAGACCTTCGTGAGTTGTTGGGTGTCCTTGCAAGCGAGAATCGATCATTCTAAATGTTCCTAATTCTTCAACAGGAAAGTATCCGCTACGAGCAAGTACACTATAAAACACAGGAGAAATATGACCGTTAGAAAGGAAGAAGATATCTTCTCCTTTTCCGTCCATATTAAAACTAGGATCGTGATCCATGATTTCCTGATAAAGTGCTACAAAAAATTCTGTACAACCAAGAGAACCTCCAGGGTGTCCAGAGCTAACTTTATGAACTTGTCTTACGATATCCCTGCGTACTTGGGTAGCAAAACTTTTTAATTCTTCAATGTTTGCCATTATATAGTTATTGTTGTGAATATTTAATGCTAAAATAAGCTAATAATATGCTTTCTCAAAACGAAAAGGAGTGAGTATTTCATATAAGTGTTAAAGTTACACTTTATTTTTGGAATATCTTAATACTTTAATTTGCAATAATGTTAAGTATCTTTGCAGCCATGAAATTTTTATATGGAATTTGAACTTTTAAAGACAGATCCTGCCAGTAAAGCCCGGGCCGGTAAGATAACTACAGATCACGGAGTAATAGAAACTCCTATTTTTATGCCGGTTGGGACCGTGGCTTCTGTAAAAGGAGTGCATCAAACCGAGCTTAAACAGGAAATAGATCCAGATATTATTTTAGGAAATACCTATCATCTTTATTTAAGACCTAAAACCGAGATTTTAAAAAAGGCAGGCGGTCTTCATAAATTTATGAACTGGGATCGTAACATCCTTACCGATAGTGGAGGTTACCAGGTGTATTCCCTTTCTGGTAGAAGAAAAATTAAAGAAGAGGGCGTAAAGTTCAAATCTCATATCGATGGTTCTTATCACGTTTTTACTCCAGAGAATGTAATGGAAATTCAGCGCGAAATAGGTGCAGATATTATTATGGCCTTTGATGAATGTACGCCGTATCCCTGCGATTACAATTATGCTAAGAGATCGATGCATATGACGCATCGTTGGTTAGATCGTTGTATAAAACATTTTGCTGATACGCCACCACTTTATGGATACGATCAAACCTTATTTCCAATTGTTCAGGGAAGTACGTATAAAGATCTACGAAGACAATCTGCGGAATATATTGCTTCTCGTAATGCTGAAGGAAATGCAATAGGAGGCTTATCTGTAGGTGAACCCGCAGAAGAGATGTATGCAATGACCGAGGTGGTTACTGAAATTCTTCCTGAAGATAAACCACGATATCTTATGGGAGTAGGAACTCCTATTAATATTTTAGAAAATATCGCACTTGGTATCGATATGTTCGATTGTGTAATGCCTACCCGAAACGCAAGAAACGGAATGCTTTTTACCGCTCATGGAACGATTAATATCAAAAACAAAAAATGGGCAGACGATTTTTCGCCAATTGATGATATGGGAATCACCTTTGTAGATACGCAATATTCAAAAGCATACGTTCGTCATTTATTTACCGTTAATGAAATGCTTGGCAAGCAAATTGCAACCATACATAACCTCGGATTTTATCTTTGGTTGGTACGCGAAGCAAGAAAGCATATTTTAGCAGGAGATTTTAGAACCTGGAAAGATATGATGGTGAAGCAAATGGATAAAAGACTATAAAAAAATCGTAGTTTGAAAATTTTAGACTGGTACATTTTAAAGCGCTATTTAGGAACCTTCAGTATGATGTTGTTGCTGTTTATTCCTATTGGGATTACAGTTAATCTTGCTGAAAAAATCGATAAGATTTTAGAAAATGAAGTTCCTTTTGTTGAGGTAGCCGAGTACTATCTAAATTTTACAATCTATTTCGCTAATCTTTTATTTCCGCTTTTTCTTTTCCTCTCTATAATTTGGTTCACATCTAAACTGGCTAATAATACAGAGGTTATTGCATTTTTAAGTAGTGGCGTTTCATTTTATCGATTTTTAAGGCCTTATATAATTGGTGCAACGATCGTTTGTATCGCTGCATTAGGATTAAGTATGTTCTTAGCGCCTAAAGCGAGTAAAGGTTTTAATGAATTTAAGTACGAATATTTAAAAAGAGGCCACGAAACTCAGGAAACTAAAGATGTATATCGCCAGGTAAATGATAATGAGGTTATTTATGCCAGTCATTTTAGACCAAAAACACATACAGCTAGTAATTTCACCTTAGAGCATTTTGAAGGCAATGAACTTAAATTCAAGATTAGTGCTTCCAGGTTAAAATTTAATACTGAAGATTCTACCTACACTTTATCGAATGTCGATAGAAGGGTTGTAGGTGAGTTTGGGGATGAAATTAGTAAAGAAACAAGATTAGATACAATTCTACCTTTCGAATTTGATGAATTAACTCCAGAGACTTATATCGCTGAAACTTTAAGTTTTTCAGAATTAAACGAATTTATAGAAAAAGAAAGTCGCCGTGGATCTGGGAATATGAACATGTATCTGGTAGCAGCTTATAAACGTGTAAGCATTCCGGTTTCAGCATTTATTCTTACCATTATTGCAGTTGCAGTTTCCTCGATGAAGCGTCGCGGAGGAATGGGAGTTAATTTGGCTGTAGGAATTTCGCTGGCCTTTATTTTTATATTTTTCGATAAGGTTTTTGGTACAATTGCCGAGCAATCAACCTTTTCGCCGCTACTAGCAGTATGGATCCCAAATATATCATTTGGTATCCTGGCCGTCTTTTTATTGTTAAAAGCAAAACGTTAATAAAAATTATTGAGCTTTCGCTTTAATTCTTCGATTTAAAGTTTGTTATATTTGTAGGCTCAAATAAAAACAACCATAGCTACTTATGGAATATTTAGACTTTGAATTACCGATTAAAGAACTGGAAGAGCAGTACGATCGCGCCTGTAATATTGGGGAAGAAAGCGAAGTCGATGTAACTGCCACCTGTAAACAGATCGAGAAAAAACTTAAGGAGAAGAAAAAAGAGATTTACAAAAATCTTACTGCATGGCAACGCGTACAGTTGTCCAGACATCCTAACCGTCCCTACACGCTCGATTACATAAATGCGATTTGCGGTGATACATTTTTAGAATTACACGGGGATCGTAGTGTAAAAGACGATAAAGCCATGATTGGTGGTCTTGGAAAAATTGGTGATCAAAGTTTTATGTTCGTTGGTCAACAAAAAGGATTCAACACTAAAACACGCCAGTACCGTAACTTTGGGATGGCAAATCCAGAAGGATATCGCAAGGCTTTACGTTTAATGAAATCTGCAGAGAAATTTAATCTTCCTGTAGTTTGTTTTGTAGATACTCCGGGAGCTTACCCAGGACTAGAGGCCGAGGAAAGAGGACAAGGTGAAGCGATCGCTCGTAACATTATGGAAATGACTCGCCTTAGCGTACCAATTATTGTGGTAATTATTGGTGAAGGTGCCAGTGGTGGTGCTTTAGGAATAGGTGTAGGAAATAAGGTATTAATGTTAGAGAATACCTGGTATTCTGTGATCTCTCCAGAATCCTGTTCTTCGATCTTATGGAGAAGCTGGGAATATAAAGAGACCGCTGCTGAAGCTTTAAAGCTTACTGCTGAAGATATGAAGAAACAAAAGCTTATCGACGAGATCGTAAAAGAGCCACTTGGTGGAGCACATAGCGATCGAGAAGGAACCTTTAAAGCTGTGGAAAAATCTATTTTAAAATCTTTTGAAGAGCTTAAAAACTTATCAAAGGAAGATTTGATAAGTTCTAGAATGGATAAATATTTAGATATGGGAGTCTATAAAGATTAATCCGTTCTAAATCATACGATATAACGGAAATCCGAAACCTATGTTTCGGATTTTTTTGGCCTTATCAACAAAAAAATAAAGTTTTCAACAACCAAATTGTTTATTATTAGTGAACTAGAAATCTCTGTTTTTTTAAGAGCTAGTTAACAAATTGGTTACATTCGTGCTATGGAAAAAATCGCAACATCACCTGCATATAACAAACAAAATTCTAATGTCATTAGTCTGGAAAAAGGAAAGATACCTCCGCAGGCTGTTGATTTAGAGGAGGTTGTGCTTGGTGCGATGATGATCGATAAAAAGGGGGTAGACGAAATTATTGATATCTTACACCCTGATGCGTTTTATAAAAATTCGCACAAGCTTATCTATGAAGCTATTTTCAAGCTTTTTGAAAATACCGAGGCGATCGACTTATTAACGGTTTCCAATCAACTTAAGAAAGATGGGAACTTCGAAAAAGCCGGTGGTGATTATTACCTTATCCAGCTAACACAAAGAGTATCATCTTCTGCGCATATCGAGTTTCACGCAAGGATTATTCTTCAAAAATATATTCAGCGTAGTTTGATAAAAATTTCTGCGGAAATTATCGAAGAAGCCTACGATGAAAGTGTAGATGTTTTCGATCTTTTAGATTCGGCTGAAGCAAAATTATACGAGGTTACCCAGGGTAATATTAAAAAATCAACCGAATCTGCCCAAAGTTTGGTTATTCAAGCAAAGGCACGAATTCAGGACATATCAAATCGAGAAGGATTAAGTGGTGTTCCTTCAGGATTCGATAAATTAGATGAGCTAACTTCAGGATGGCAGCCTTCAGATTTGATTATCGTTGCAGCGCGTCCTGGTATGGGTAAAACCGCATTAACCTTATCGATGGCACGAAACATTGCGGTTGGCCAGGGAATACCGGTGGCTTTTTTCTCTCTAGAGATGTCTTCGGTACAGTTGATTACGCGTTTAATTTCTTCGGAAACTGGGCTTTCTTCAGAAAAATTAAGAACAGGGAATCTAGAAAAACACGAGTGGGAACAGCTTAATGTGAAGGTAAAAGACCTTGAAAAAGCACCACTTTTTATAGATGATACACCGTCTTTATCGATTTTCGACCTTAGAGCAAAAGCACGTCGTTTAGCATCGCAATTCGGTATTAAACTGATCGTGATCGATTACCTTCAGTTAATGACGGCCGGAGGAACGCAAAAAGGAGGAAACCGTGAACAGGAAATCTCGACAATCTCACGAAACCTTAAAGCGCTGGCAAAAGAATTAAATGTACCGGTAATTGCACTTTCTCAGCTATCGCGTGCTGTAGAAACTCGTGGAGGTAGTAAAAGGCCATTACTTTCAGATCTTAGGGAATCTGGTGCGATCGAGCAGGATGCTGATATTGTATCGTTCATTTACCGCCCAGAATATTACAAAATTGAAGAATGGGATGATGAAGAACGTTCTCCAACTGAAGGACAAGGTGAATTTATCGTTGCAAAACACCGTAACGGTGGTTTAGAAAATATCCGTCTTAAATTTATTGGTCATCTTGGTAAATTTGATAACTTAGAAGACTTTGATTCTCCTTTCGAATTTCATTCTAAAATGAACGATGGTGATGATAACGAGTCTGGAAGCTCAAATCTTCCAAGTCCAAGTGCAGATGAAGCTTTTGGAAGTTCTATGAATGATTTTAATCAGGATGATGATAGTGACGTTCCTTTCTAAATTCAGAAATACTTTAAAAAATAACGAAAGACAGTTTAAAGCAGCTTTGCTTTTTACTGTCTTTTTCTTTTTAGGTTTTTCCGGTTTTGCCAATAAAATTCTGGTGCCAATGGATCCAGAAGCCCAGGAAAATCATTTAAAAGCCTACGGAATTACATATTTCGCGCTAGAAAATCAGATCAAAGCTCAATGGTTATTAAATTATCGTGGTGGCTCTTTTCTTTTTGAAGCTGAAGAAAGCTTAGAGCGAGAATGTAAGATTCGAGGTGTTTCTTTTGAAATTTTAACCGATAATGATGCGAAGTCGATATTAGATGAAATTTCGAGTCCTTCTAAAAATATGGAAAGCGTAATTTTAGAAAAAGCGCCAAAAATTGCGGTGTATTCTCCAAAAGGGAACAAGCCCTGGGACGATGCAGTAACGATGGCACTTACGTATGCTGAAATTCCGTATGAAACTATTTATGATACCGAAGTTTTAAATGATGCGCTAATTTTATACGATTGGCTGCATCTTCATCACGAAGATTTTACGGGACAATACGGGAAATTCTATCGAGCTTACAGAACTACTCCCTGGTATATTGAGGATAAAAAAAATGCAGAAGCTTTGGCTTCAAATCTTGGTTATGATAAAGTTTCAAACGAAAAATTAGCTGTAGCTTTAAAGATTAGAGATTATGTAGTCGGCGGTGGCTTTATGTTTGCGATGTGTAGCGCAACAGATAGTTTTGATATCTCACTGGCAGCTGAAAATACAGATATTGCCGAGCCGATGTTCGACGGAGATCCAAGTGATCCTGGCTATCAATCGAAATTAGATTTCAATACAACCTTTGCATTTACCGATTTTATTCTGGAGCGAAGTCCTATGGTTTACGAGTTTTCGTCTATAGATATGACGTCTAAGCGAGCCGTGCCAATGGAGAAAGATTATTTTACGCTAATGGATTATTCGGCTAAATGGGATGTAATTCCTACCATGCTAACCCAAAACCATACAAGATTAGTAAAGGGATTTATGGGGCAAACTACAGCCTATAATCCAGAGAATATAAAAGCCAATGTGCTGGTAATGGGAGAAAATAAAGTAAATGGGGAAGCACGATATATTCATGGCGTAAAAGGCAAAGGTTTTTTTACGTTTTATGGCGGGCACGATCCAGAAGATTATCAGCATAGGGTAGGAGATCCAAAAACCGAGCTAGAATTACATCCAAATTCACCCGGCTATCGATTAATACTGAATAATGTTTTATTTCCTGCAGCTAAAAAGAAGAAGAAAAAAACATGAAAACTAAACTTTTTATACTTAGAATACTTACAGTATTTATGGTGGTTTTAATTCTTATAGAAGTACTGTATTTATCTAACACTATTGTGTTAGATGCCATCCTGAATGGTTGTTTAATTATAGTTATTGGCGTTTTAAGTTTGGTTTTGGCGTATTTAAATTATAAAAAGAAAGATTGGTAAAATGAAGACATTTCAAAAACAAATAGCATTACAACCTAAATCCCGTGGATTTCATTTAGTGACAAATGAAATTGAAGATCAGTTTCCTGAGATTGGTGAAATTCAGCAGGGAATTTTTCAGGCGTTTATAAAACATACTTCTGCAGGATTAACGATAAATGAAAATGCAGATCCTACAGTAAGAGATGATTTTGAAAGTCATATTAATAAAATGGTTCCTGAAGATCAGCCATATTACCGCCATACTTTTGAAGGATCAGACGATATGCCGGCACATATTAAAGCGTCACTTATGGGTACTTCGGTTCAAATCCCAGTAACAAATGGTAGATTAAACCTGGGAACATGGCAGGGCATCTATTTATGTGAGCATCGTAATCACGGTGGTTCGCGTAAATTAGTACTTACGCTGATGGGATCATAAAAATCAATTAGTTTCCGTATAAAATAAAAAAGTTCGCCAGCAATTGCTGGCGAACTTTTTTATTTTATAGACTCTTTTTAAAACTTAATCTAAACTTACCTTGAGGGGAGATCCGATAATTTTAGCTTGTTTTTTTAACATTTTTATCCAGTCTTCTTTATTGCTTACATCGCCACTTTTTTCCCAAGCAAATCCTGCATAATAGGTGAATTTATCTTTAGGAGCAGTAGTGATTAAAAGGTTGCTTTGATCTGGAACCTTACTTATGTAAGCAAAAGCTGAATCGATAGCAGCTGGTGCTATTACGATTCCTTCACCAACTTTAGCATCGTCTATGCTTTCCCAGTGCATTACCCAACCTTCTTCTTCATTAATTTCGTATTCTCCCTGATTGTTATGTAGTGTAATTCCCGTAGCATAGTTTGGGATTCCGTCTTCAGCTTCAAGACTAATCTCGAATTTAGAGAAATTGGAGCCAACGGCTAAGCTGATCCTTTTTGTTTCCTTTACATTGTATGGTCCCCAGGGATCGTAGCTTAGTTCAAAAATCGTTTTTAACGGTCCGCTTGCGATGGTTTTATATTCCATAAAATTTTGGGATACATACAAGCTATCGTCTTCAAAAATACCTATACCGCCTAAGCCTCGACTGCTCCCAACATGATAAGGATCGTAACCTTCGCCATGATCTGTATGATAATAGCCGGGACTTTTTATATGTTCAGCATACCATTTATTGATGATCGATTTATTGGTTCGTTTTAGCCAAATATCGATTCCGCTAGAAAGGGTACTTCCTGCAACACCTTCTAAAGCTTCCTTTTGGCCGGTTGGACCGTAAGTTCTAAAAGCAATTTTATCGTTTTCCCATGCATAATCGTCTGTTCTTTCAGGTACAAATCTAGAATAAGCTACAGCTTCTTTCTCTGGTATCGTAGACGAGCTATCACTAACTATTTTATAGGTAGAAGAGGTATTAGCATTTACTTTTGCCATAAATAAAAATTCTTCTGGGGTACCATCTTCATCGTAATCGATCCATTGATGTCTTAAAGTTTTTCCTGCAGAATCTTTAATATGAATATACTCTATAGGAGTTTCTTCAAACTTGTTTAATAATTTTTCAGCTTCAAAACTTACAATTTCACTTCTATCAAAATCCAGGTCGTTACTTACTGAAAGTGAAATACCGGGTTCTTCTGTTTTTTCAGTTTTACATCCGGTAGCAAGCAATAGCCCCAGAATAGAAGTGGTAATTATTCTTTTCATTTTTTGTTGAGGTTAGATTATCTTTTTTGTTTTTAGGTGAGGTCTCTATTTAGAGAAAATTCAGAGGGTAACTGGCCAAATTTCTCTTTAAAAATCTTTCTGAAATATTTCATGTTATTAAAGCCAACTTCAAAAGCGGCCATAGATACATTTAATCCTTCTTTTTCTATTAAATATAAGGATTTATCCAGTTTTATATCACGAATATATTCATTAATACTCTTGCCGGTAAGCGCTTTTATTTTTCGGTATAAAGATGCACGACTCATGCCCATTTCTTTAGAAATTAACTCGACCATTTTACCTTGAACCTGTATATGTTCGTGTACTTTCTTTTCGAATTTTTTAAGGAATTTCTTTTCAATTTTAACCTGCTGGCTTTCGGCAGTATTTGCAGTTTCCTCATTTTCTTCTTTTTGAAGAAGATTTTTTTGCAGTGTAAATTTCCTGTCTAATAGATTTCTAATTCGGGCTTTAAGAATAGCAGTGCTAAAAGGCTTGGTAATATAATCGTCTGCGCCTTCTTTATAACCAATCACGATAGATTCCTGAGTGTCTTTTGCTGAAAGTAAAATGATAGGAATGTGCGTGGTTTCTTTTCTGGATTTTAATGCACTGGTAAGATCGATACCACTTTTTTCTGGCATCATAATATCTGAAACTATAAGATCTGGCACATGTTTTATTGCCATGTTAATCCCTTCCTGCCCGTTTAAAGCATGCAATAAATCATATTTTTCTTTTAAAATCGAAGAGAGATAATGATGAATATCTGGATTATCGTCGATTAAAAGAATAAGTTCCCTATCGGTTTCTGGATTAAGTAACGCACGGGTTTCTAATTCTTTGTTTTCGTTAAGAATTTCAGCGGTTATTTTTTCAAAATCATTAGCTTCAATAGCATCACTGGGTTTTAACTCCTCAGGATTCCCTTTTGGTAAAAATACTTTAAAAACAGTATGCTGATTTTCGATACTTTTAGCCTTAATTTTTCCATCATGTAATTCGATAAATCGTTTAGAGAGCGCAAGGCCAATTCCGCTGCCATCTTTCTTCACTTTTTCGTCTGAATGATAATACCAATCGAAAATATGTGGTAAAATTTGAGCTGAAATGCCCACACCATTGTCTTTTATTGAAAATTGATAGCCATTTCCCTTTGTTTTTAGCCTTATTATTATCTGATCTCCTTTTGAAGTGTATTTTAGGGCATTAGACATCAAATTATTGAAGACAATATGTATTTTATCAAGATCACAATAAATTGAAGCCTCTTCTAAATCGAAATTCTTAATTATTTCAACGCTTTTTTTCTGTGCTATAGGTTCGTACATTTCAATCCACTTCGATAAAGATTTTGCGAGATTATGTTTAGTGATTTTTAGTTTGTTTAAACCATCTTCGGTTTGCCTAAAATCAAGTAACTTGTTAATTCTACCCAATAAAGTTTTAGCATTCTTTTCAATGATTCTTAAACTATTGGTATGCTCTTTCTTTCTAATTTCACCAAGTAAACTTTCCACTGGTGCCAAAATCATGGTAAGTGGTGTTTTCAGTTCGTGTGAGAAACCGGTGTAAAAGCGAAGTCTCTCTTCGTTAAGATCCTGTTCTAACTGGCGTTGATTTTTTTCGAAGACAAGAGATTGTTTCAGTTTTATTTTTTCAGTATAATATCTTAATCCAAACCAGATAAGGAGTAATCCTGAAATTAAATAAAGAGCATAAGCTGGGAGCGTTCTCCAGATAGGAGGAATTACCTGAATGTATAATTGATTTGAAGATTCCAGATAATCGTTATTGTTGGTTTTTAGCTTTAAATTATAATCACCTGGCGGTAGTTGGCTAAAGTTTATACGATTGGCATTTTTAATATTGATCCAGTGATCGCTATAACCTTCCAGGATATAAGAATATTCAATATTATCTGATTTTGGATATTTTAGGGAAGCAAAATCTAATGAAAATAAAGCCTGATTATAATTAATACGAAGTGTATCGGTAAGTGAAATAGATCTATCTAATACTGTTTGTGTGCTATCGCTAAGACTTAAACTTTTACCGTAAATTTCAAGATTTTTAAACACGGTAGGGAACACTGTTTTCACAGGATTTGATAATTCTTTGGTTTCAAAAATATTAAGACCTTTATTTCCTCCAATCAGCAATGTGCCGTTTTCGGTTAAAAGGCTGGCGCCAATATTAAATTCACTTTCCTGTATATTATTAAAATTGTTAAGATTTCTAATCTTATTGGACTGTAGGTTATATAAACTTATCCCGTCATTAGTACCTATCCAAAAATTGCCAGACAAATCCTGGGTAATAGAATTTATCGTGTTATTACTTAAACCATCGTTAGTAGAAAAACGTTGTACTATTTCAGTTTCTAGGTTTACTTTTAGTAAACCTTCATTCATGGTGCCCACCACTAGGTTGTTCTTATCTATAAAATGAACACTAAAAACAACGTTTGTTGGAAAATCGATATTTCCTGTATGAAAACTTGAATATTCACCTGTTTTATAATTGTATTTGATTAGGCCATTGCCGTAGGTGGCAAGCCAAATTTCATCAGGATCCTTTTGAATGATATCACGAATATCCAGCTTACTAAGGTCGTCTATATATATAAACGTATCTTGTTTAGGATTGTATTTGTACAAACCTCCCCGGTTAGTCCCTACCCAAATATTACCTTCTAAATCTTCGAATATCGATCGTACATCACTACCTTCAGATACTTTTTGGTCTAAATAGGTTGTAAGTTTCTTTGTTTTTAGATCGAATTTTGAAATTCCTTTTCTGTAAGTGCCAATCCAAAGATTGTTTTTAGAATCTTCCAATAATGATAGAACCAGATCTGTAGGAAGCGGAATGTCTAATTTAGAAAATTGTTTAGTTTCTGAAGAATAGGTATTGATCCCACCACCATCAGTGCCAATCCAGATATTATCGTTCTTTCCTTTTGTAATAGCTTTAACGCGATCATGCGAAATTTGAATCTCTTTGTTAGCAGAATGATCAATTAGCTGAATAGACTCTCCTTTGGGATCTACAAAATCTAAACCAGCTTCAGTCCCAATCCATATATTTCCGTTAGAGTCCTTAAATAAGTTTAGAATGTTACGGTTAAAAACACTGCTTCCATCAGTTTTAGGTGAAAAAGACTGAATCCTAATATTCTTACTATTAGATAATGAATTAGGATCAAGAATATTAAGTCCGCCATTTCTTGTACCTATCCAAAGCATTCCCTGATTATCTTCAACAAGACTTCGAATAGCATCATCTGTAAGTTTACTGTTTTCCTTATTAATATGTATTATCTCATTTTTATCATTGATAAGTTTTAAGCCTTCATCTGTGCCAACCCAATGTCTTTTTTTAGAATCGGTATATATTGTATTGATCCTGCCTTGAAAAAGTTTCTCGATTTTGGTCACAGTGGTGTCATTAATATCGATGCTGTAAACTCCATTATTATAGGTGCCTACTAATATGGAGTGCTCATCTTTTATATCTAACGAGCTTATACGGTAGTCTCTAAGTAAAACAGGTTCAGGATTACCGTTAAATTGTACGGCGATATGCCTGTTTCCTTTTATAAAATGTACTCCATAAGAATAATCGCCCACAACAAGCATGTTTTTAGAGAATTCTAAAATGCTTGTAATCCCGTCAGACAGGTATGAGTTTTCTGGTGATTTTTGCTGAAATAAATGTTTCTGAATTTCGTAGGTGTGAATCCCTCGATTGGTGGCCAGGTACAAATCGCCATTATTTGTGGGAACAATTTGTTGAATATAATTATTGATAAGCCCTGAATTTTCCTTGTCGAACTTCTCAAACTCGCTTCCATCAAATCTGTTTAATCCAGAATTTGTTCCTATCCAGATAAATCCAAGATCATCCTGAGTAATCGAACTCACCATATTATTAGACAATCCATTTGAAGTGTCATAATGGTAAAATTTAAGGTTCTTTTTTAGCGCAGATTTTTCCTCTTGTCCAAAGCTGTTTAGTGGAAGATAGAAACAGAATACAAGGAAAATACTTTTAAGGCTATTCCGCAAGAATCTATAATTAAGAAATAATTTAGAATTCATTTTTTTTAACTATTTGGTGACTTTGAGGCTTAAATATCAATTTGTACCCACTTATTGATCAAATTATACCCTTATTTAATAATAAAAAAGTTATAAAATTGTGAAAGCGTTAATGGGAGCTGTGAATATAATAAAACGTTTTCTTAACATAAAATTATAAATCAACTAATTAAACATGAAAAGAATGCAAAGCAAAATTACTAAGAAGTACAGAAGCAATTTTTTGAAGAATTGTCTAGCAAACTAAAAAGGATGTCAAACTAATATAAGAATCTGTCATACAAGATTTTTGTATAAAAACTAATCAGATGCGTAAAGAAAAAATATTTCTTTTATACTCAACTTTTATCATATTCTTTTTCAATCTGCAGGTATATGGTAACACTGAACCCATAGAAGTTCAGGGATTAAAAGTTTCAGGAACTGTAATTAGTGCAGACGATGGAATGCCTATCCCTGGCGTAAATATTATGGAGAAAGGTACTAATAATGGTACAGCCACAGATTTTGATGGGGATTTCGAAATTACTGTATCTGGTAAAGATGCAGTATTAGTATTTTCTTTTTTAGGATTTGAACCAAAGGAAGTAACTGTTGGGGATAATACAAAAATAGATGTTAGCCTAGAGACTAGTGTAGGTGCCTTAGAGGAAACTGTAATTATAGGTTTTGGAGGAAAACAAAAGAAGGCAAGTCTTGTAAGTTCTATTACTTCAGTTTCACCTGGAGAATTAAAAGGGCCTACCAACAACTTAACCACAATGATGGCGGGTAGAGTACCCGGTATGATTTCATATCAGCGTTCTGGAGAACCTGGAGCAGATAACTCAGACTTTTTTATTCGTGGATTAGGAACTTTTGGAACAGGTAAGCGTAACCCATTAATTCTTATCGATGGTATAGAGTCTACAACAACAGATATGGCTCGTTTGCAACCCGATGATATCGCATCCTTTTCGGTATTAAAAGATGCAGCTGCGGCTTCTGTTTATGGAGCCAGGGGAGCTAATGGTGTTGTTTTGATTACCACTAAAACAGGGAAAGCAGGAAAGACTAGGTTTAGTTTCAGGTCTGAAACCAGAATATCTTCTAACACAGATAACTTCGATTTTGCCGACAATATTACGTATATGAATATGGCAAATGAAGCGGCACTTACCAGAGATAGAAATGCGGTACTTCCTTATAGCCAAACTAAAATTGATAGAACTGCAGCCGGTGCTAATCCATTGCTTTATCCTAATAATAACTGGATAGAGCAGTTAATAAGTGATTATACCGTAAACGAGAGTTTAAACCTTAATGCCAGCGGAGGTAGTGAAAAAGCCAGATATTATATTTCAGGAACTTATAATATCGATAATGGGGTTTTAAATGTTGAAGGGCTAAATAACTTTAATAGTAATATTAAGCTAAGAAATTATTCTTTAAGAAGTAATATTAACCTTCAATTAACCCCTACAACTCAGGCTCGTGTAAACGTCTATGGGCAGTTTGATGATTATAACGGTCCTGTTGGCGGTGGGCAGGCTATTTTTAATAGTGCTGTATGGTCTAACCCGGTAGCTTTTCCTGCCGTATATCCTGCGGAATATTTGCCATATATAGAGCATCCACTTTTTGGAGGTGCTCCAACAGGAGTTGCTAGCGAAACCTTATTAACAAACCCTTATGCTCAAATGGTAAGAGGTTATCAAACTAATAAAGCTTCAACCATACAGGCACAAATAGAGTTACAACAAGATTTAGGTTTTATTACTGAAGGTCTTAGAATTCGTTCTATGGGATATATAAGAAGATATTCTTACTATGACGTTTCAAGACAGTATAATCCTTTCTACTACAGCTCTAGTATAAACCCGGTAGATGGTAGTATTCAACTTCGAGTTTTAAATGATGGTAGTGATACTTCTATAGGAACTATAGGGACAGAATATCTAAACTATTCTGAAGGAGCCAAAAATCTTGATTCTAGAATATATAACGAAACTGCAATTAATTACGATCGCGTTTTTGATGAAAAGCATGCGGTTTCTGGGATGTTACTTAACCTTATTTCCAGTTATGAAACAGGAAATGCAGGGAGTGTTCAAAATAGTTTAGCGAATCGAAATCATGGTATTTCAGGAAGATTTACTTACGGATATGATGATCGCTATTTATTTGAATTCAATTTTGGTTACAATGGATCTGAAAGATTCGCTAAGGGTAGTCGATATGGGTTTTTTCCTTCTGGAGGATTAGGATATAGGATTTCTAATGAGAAGTTTTTTGAACCTTTAGAAAATACGATTACAAATTTGAAATTTAGAGTAACCTATGGACTTGTGGGGAACGACCAGATCGGTAATGTAGATGAGCGGTTTTTCTATCTTTCTAATGTAAATCTTGATAATGGAACCTACGGAGCTTCCTTTGGACAGGAGTTTGGATATTATAGAAATGGAGTTTCTATTTCTAGGTACGCAAATCCAAATATTGGTTGGGAAGAATCTGAGCAAATTAACCTGGGGATGGACCTAGAGTTATTCAACTCCTTAAATTTTGTTTTAGATGTATTTCGACAAAACAGAACAAATATTTTACAATCTAGATCAGAAATTGGTTCTGTAATAGGACTTACTGCTACCCCTCAAACCAATTTTGCTTCAATGCAAAGTGAAGGTTTAGATTTCTCGGTAGATTTTAATAAGCAAATCAATTCAGATTGGTGGACACAAGCTAGAGCTAATTTAACTTATGCAAAAAGTGAAGTATTAGAGTTTGACGAGGTAGATTACCCAGATGATCTTGCTTATAGATCAAGAATAGGACAAAGTGCAGTTCAAACCTGGGGATATATTGCAGAAAGACTTTTTGTAGATCAGGAAGAAGTAAACAATTCACCTACACAATTTGGTAGCTATACCGGTGGGGATATTAAATATAGAGACGTTAATGGTGATGGTGTTATTTCACAAAGTGACATGGTTCCAATTGGTTTACCAACTACTCCCGAAATCATTTATGGTTTTGGAGGTACTGTTGGATATAAAAATTGGGACTTTAGTATATTCTTTCAGGGTTCTGCAAGATCTTCATTCTTTATAAATTCAGAAAACATATCACCATTCGTAATTAATGGAGGTGCTCAAAACGGGCTTTTAAATGTGATTTCGGAAGATTATTGGTCTGAAGACGATAGAAACTCTTATGCTTTTTGGCCAAGATTAAGCCAGACGTTTATCGAAAATAATAATCAAACTTCTACTTGGTGGATGCGTAGTGGTGATTTCTTAAGGCTAAAAACAATGGAATTAGGATTTAGCCCTAAAGGGAAGTTGTTAGATAAGTTGCATATAAATGGGATGAGGTTATATGCGAGCGGACTTAACCTGGCGGTTTGGAGTGATTTTGATCTATGGGATCCAGAAATGGGTGGTAGTGGATTAGGTTATCCTATCCAATCAGTTTATAACATCGGAATACAGTTAGACTTTTAAGAAAGGAACTTATGGAAATTAGATTAGAGAAAAATAAAATTAAAAGTATATCTAAAAAACTAAAAACAAGGTTTAATGGCCTTGCCTTGGGAATGTTATCTATGCTTGCTTTACAATCTTGTGAAGATAACTTTTTAGATGTTGTGCCAGATAATATTGCGACTATAGATCAGGCATTTAACTTAAGGAATGAAGCAGAGAAGTATTTGTTCACTTGTTATTCCTATATGCCTCGTAGCGCAGATATGCACCATAACCCTGCGATGTTAGCAGGAGATGAACTTTGGATACCAGATCAAAGACAGGCGTATACAGTGTATAGCCTAGATATTGCTATGGGCTTGCAACGAGTTTCAAATCCATATTTTAATGCTTGGGACGGTTATTACCAAGGAGGTGGCCCTAATGATAGTTATCCGCTTTTTGACGGAATAAGACACTGTAACATATTTATTGAAAATATGCAGAATCCAGATCAAGTTCCAGATATTACAGCATCAGAACGTGAACGCTGGATAGCAGAAGTTAAGGTTCTAAAAGCCTATTATCATTTCTATCTAATGAGAATGTATGGGCCTATTCCAATAATGCGTGAAAATGTAGCTATCGATGCTCCGTCAGAAGCATTAAATGTAGCAAGAGAACCCTTTGATGACGGTATAGACTATATAGTAAGCTTACTTGATGAGGCTGCAGCGGTTTTACCACCGGTAATTACCGATATTAATACAGAACTAGGTAGAATTACAGCTCCTATTGCAAGAGGAATAAAAGCTAAAGTTCTACTTACTGCTGCAAGTCCATTGTATAATGGAAACACAGATCTAGCATCTTTTGTTAATGCTGAAGGAACTCCTTTGATTAACACTCAGTATGATGAAAACAAATGGCAGTTAGCGGCAGATGCTGCATTAGAAGCTATTGAAGCTGCGGAAGGTGCTGGAAACAGTTTATACGAATTTCCTGGATCTGCGTTTGCATTGTCTGATACTACTGAAACTAAACTTTCTATTAGAAATGCTGTGACCGAAAGATGGAATAGTGAAATTGTTTGGGGAAATACACAAAGTCGTGCTACAGATATACAAAGACAAAGTATGTCTCCATTAACCGCAGAACATGGACATAGAGATGCTGAAAAGGTATTATCTCCTACTCTAGAAATGGCACAGATGTTTTATTCCAGTAATGGTGTGCCGATAAATGAAGACAATACTTTAGATTTCACTGATATTGAAGAATTAAGGGAAGCAGGACAAGATGATCGTTTTAATATCCAATTAGGTTATGAAACATCTATTCTAAACTTTAATCGTGAACCAAGATTTTATGCAGATTTAGGTTTTGATGGATCTATTTGGTATAAGTACGATGCAGGTTCTGAGGACACACGTTTTCATATCGAAGGGAAGTATACAGATTATGCAGGAAGTAATCATGCATTTTATTTCAATGTAACAGGTTATTATCTAAAAAAACTGGTAAACTGGAATCAGAGTTTTAGTTCATCAGGAGCAACTTATAGATCTTACGCATGGCCAGAAATGCGTCTGGCAGATTTATATCTAATGTATGCAGAAGCTTTAAATGAAGTTTCGGGTCCTAGTGCTACGGTTTATGATTATTTAGACAGAATACGAACTAGAGCTGGTTTAGAAGGTGTACAGGAATCTTGGCAAAACTATTCTGTAAACCCAGAGAAGCCTAATACTCAAACTGGTTTAAGAGAAATTATCCATAGAGAGAGAAACATAGAACTTGCTTTTGAGGGACACAGATATTGGGATCTTTTAAGATGGAAAACTGCCGTGCAAGAATTAAATGAGCCTATTTTAGGTTGGAACGTGTATGGCGATGACGATATCTCTTATTATCAGGTAACAACATTGTTTCAACAACGATTTGTAGCACCAAGAGATTACTTCTGGCCAATGGCAGAAAATGCGTTGTTGCAAAATTCGAATCTGGTACAAAATCCAGGATGGTAATTAAAAACAAAAATTATGAAATTAAAATTTTCAAAATATTTAGTTGTTTCGTTTATAGGATTACTACTATCCTGTTCAGACGAAGACCTCCAAACTCCTTTAGAGCAAAATAGTACACCTCCAGAGCAGGTTAGCGATGTTCAGGTAGAAAACTTGCCAGGGAAAGCAAGGTTAACATATACTCTTCCGGTAGATCAGGATTTACTTTATGTTCAGGCCAATTATACGTTGGAAAATGGAAGAGAAATAGAAGTAAGATCATCTTATTATAATAGCACCATGTTATTAGAAGGTTTTTCTGGTAATAGTGAAAGAGAAGTTTTTATAAGTACTGTAAATCGATCTGAAGTATCATCAGAGCCAGTTAGTGTTGCTGTAAATCCAGGACCTGCACCAATTTTTGATGTTTTCGAAACTATTGAAACTGGAGCTGCTTTTGGTGGTATTTATTTGAATGCAGATAATCCAACCAGAGAAGATATTGCCATTTTGGTAATGGAAAAAGACGAGCAGGGAGATTGGGTAATTAATGATAACAGTATATATTCTTCAACTAACGAAATTGCCCATTCTATTAGAGGAATGGATACAATTCAAAAAGAATTTGCATTTACGGTAAGAGATCGTTGGTTAAATTATACAGATACGTTATTTACAGATATTACTCCGCTTTTCGAGGAGGCAATTCCAAAAACAGGATATAGAGGTGTAGTATTACCAAATGATGCACCACGTCATAACAGTACACCTATAGAAGGACTTTGGGATAATAATATTTGGGATTGGCCTGGGGTTTATCTTACTAGCGGAACTTATAATGATGGGCCACATATTTTTACTTTCGATATTGGTCTCGAGGCTCAGTTAAGTAGAGTTGTGATTTGGGATTATCCTGAATATTTTAATGGTCGTTCTTTTTATTATCAGGCAAATATGAGACGTTTTCAGATCTATGGTTCTACAGAACTGGAAACTACTGGAGACCTTGATAATTGGATATTATTAGGGGAATATGAAGAAGTTAAACCATCAGGCCTACCATACGGGCAACAAAATGATGAAGACTATCAGGTAGCTTCTGCCGGATTTAGTTGGGATATTCCAATTGATGTGCCTAAAATTAGATATTTAAGAGTTTTATGTCTGGAAAATTGGGCAGGTGGTGAAAATCTTGCAATAAGTGAAGTGCAGGTTTATGGTAATACTAATTAATAGATGAAATTATAATATTATGAAACTGAAAAAACGATCATATTTAACGCTTATTCTTTTTTCTCTTTTCATCTATGCCTGTTCAGATATGGACGAGATGGATGAGTATAAAAGATACACTAACGGAAGGGAAATTTCCTATACCGAGAAAATGGATTCTGTAAATGTTTTTGCAGGAAGAAATAGAGCACAACTTCAGGGAATTGTAAATGCAGATCCAAAAATCACAAATTTTAGAGTGTATTGGAACTCAAAAAATGACTCGGTTACTGTTCCTGTAGAAAGATCTCAGGGGATAGATACCCTTAGCGTGATCATAGATAATCTACCAGAGAATATTTACAATTTTGAAGTAAGAACTTTTGATGATGAAGGTAACCAGTCTATTCCAGTTTATATAACTGGAAATGTTTACGGAGAGCGTTATCAGGAATCATTAGGTAAGCGTCGATATATTTCTCATAGTCTAATTGGGTCTAACCTAACTATAGATTACGCATCGATGGATTTGTCATCTGGAGTAATAGGAACAGAAATCGCTTATGAAAATGACGAGGGTGGGCAATCAGAGTTTTTTGTACCTATCGATAGCACAAATGTTATATTAGATGACTTTTTAGGAGGTTCTACATATTCTTATAGAACATTATTTGTTCCAGAGGAAAATGCAATAGATACTTTCTACACGGCCTACGACGAGTTTACACCGCAGTTCCAAATTACAGATCCTCCATATTTTACAAATGCAAGTTTCCCTTTTGAAAGAATTGCTTATGATGGCGCACGTTGGGGAACTCCTGCAGGTTGGATTCATAATGCCGCAGCTTTAAATCATAACGGTTTTGGAGCTATGGATGGAGATATCTTTGATCTTGAAAGTGGTTGGGGACAAGCCGATATTATTAATGGTAAAGTTTATCAAACAATGGTGTTAGAACCAGGTAGATATGTGTATACTATAGATATTAGCGAGATTAATTATGAAGGTGCAGATAACAATCTTGATAAAGGATATTTCACGGTTGCTGAAGGTAGTACTTTACCAGATGTTGATGATGTAGAAACTTCAGATGATGTTTTTGCTTATGAGCGAATTAACAGAGCAAACGGACTTTTTAGAACCTTAACTTTTACAATTACTGAAATTACTCAGGTATCTATCGGTATTCAAACAACCAATGATCAGGGAGCAGGCCGATTTATTAAGATTAATGAATTCAGTTTAAATAGAATCACTGAAGCCCCATACTTAAGAAATGCCTCTTTCCCTTTCGATTTAGCCGCAGATGGTGGACGTTGGGGAACTCCAGAATATTGGATACATAACGATGCCGCCTTAAGCCATAATGGTTACGGTGCTGCAGATGGTAATGTAGATGATCGTTTCGATCTTGAAAGTGGTTGGGGAGAGCCTAATATTGTTAACGGGAAAGTGTATCAGGTGCTATATTTAGAGCCGGGAACCTATAGATATTCCATAGACATTTTTGCAACAAATTACCAGGGAGATGATGCCGAATCTGATAATGGTTACTTCACCGTAGCATTAGGCGATACTTTACCAGATGTAGATGTTGTAGAAACAGCTGAAGAAGTTTTGGCCTGGGAACAAATACATCTTGATAATCTTGCCCCAGTATTAGAATTTACGTTAACTCAAACATCTGAAATTGCTATTGGAGCGCAAACCACCAATGCCGAAGGTGTAGGAAGATTTATGCAAGTAAGTGAATTTACATTAGAAAAAATAGATTAACACCAATCTATACCAATAGATTCGGGGATCTAGAAATAGATCCTCGAATCTTAAAAAAACACTGCACTGTAAAATCCATTTTTGGATACTTAAAATGATTCAAATTTTAAAAGCACAAGTGAGATGAAAATTTATTTAAATGCATTATTACAAAAAAATTATGTTCTTGTTTTCCTAATTTTTGGTATTTTTTCCTGTAGCGAAGATTCTACGGTAGAAAACGGTCCTACCGAACCTGAAGTTAGTGAGGATATTTCTATAGCCAGCTTAAATATTAATACGCCAATTAGAATTGCAGCTCATTCAGTTTTGTTATCTGGTGAGATTTTAAACGATGGAGGAGGAAGCGTTACTGAAAGAGGAATTTGTTTTTCCCTAAATGAAGGTGCTACTATAGAAACTGGTCACCAGATTGCATCATTAGTAAGAGGATCTGGAGAATTTGAAACTGAAATTCAGGGATTGGAAGATGGTGAAGATTATTATCTTAAAGCTTATGCCATCAATGAAAAAGGTGTTGGTTATAGCGAGGAAATTATAATTAGTACACCAATTGCTAATCCACCAGTTTTTGAAAATGATCGGCAGGCAGTTGCAGGGGCTCATGATGTTTTCTTCTATGTAAATTTATTAGAAACAGGAGAAGGAGCTATAGATGAAATTGGATTAGTATGGGGTGAAAACGAAAATCCTACTTTAGAAGATCATGTAGAAATTAATGAAGATTTAGCACAATCTTATCTTCAGCGTATTTCAGGATTAGATTCAGAAACCACTTATTATGTTAGACCTTATGCTCAGTCTAGAGGGAATGTTATTTATGGTGATCAAGAACAAATTACCACTATAAAACCTGGTAATTTTACATTTTGGATGCAGGACGTTCCTACAAATGCAGACCAGGAAACTATAGATGCTTATGGTCGAATAAGAGCCGCTTTTGAAAGTGCAACAAATTACTACAACAATTATACATCAATCGAAAAACATGTAACAGTTAACTACTCTCCCGGAACTCCAACAGCAGATGGTAGTTTTTCAGGAAATATTAGAGTAGGTACAAATCAAGGGTATCAAAGAACTGGCACCGCACTGCACGAAATGGCTCATACCGTAGGTATTGGTACACATAATGTTTACTGGGATTTAATGAATGGATCCTGGGAAGGTGCAAATGCTCCAAGAATTTTAAAAGTAATGACGGCGGGAGCCGAAGCAACGGTAAGCGGAGACGGAACTCATTTCTGGCCGTATGGTATTAATGGTGCACATGAAGATACAGGAGAAGAAATGCTTTATATCATTCATGCTATGATAATGCAAGGTTTTAAACTTGATGGATTACCGTCAAATTAATTGATTATATTCAAGTTTAAGTAAGATTGAACGATTTGTACCCTATTTCATGACGGTTCTTAGCTCTTATTTACTATAGAAATTGCTTATCATTGTCCATCTATATTAGTTAAAAAATTAAATGCTTCATAAATTTCATATTCCTCTTTTAGCGATCATTATTTCGCTTAGTTCCTGCTCCTCGATCAAAATAAAAGATATAGAAGTAGGAGAAGGTTGGGCAAATAATTCGGTAAATACAACCATTTTTAGAAAGAATGCAGTGGCATCTACTGGCGACTTTCAGTTTCTAGGGTACTATGATAATAATGGGCAAATGATTATTGCAAAAAGGGAGCTTAAATCATCGAATTTCGATTTAAGTAAATCTAATTTTAAAGGCAATGCAAAAGATGCACATAATTCTATAAGTCTTGCCGTAGATGGAGAAAAGAAACTACATGTAAGTTGGGATCACCACGACAATCCTTTAAATTATGCTGTAGGAAGTTCAGTTTTAAGTGCGCAATTGGGAGAAAAGCAAAGCATGACAGACAAGGATGAAAATAAACTTTCTTATCCGCAATTTTATAATCTTAAGAATGGGAATCTTTTGTTCTTATATCGTTCTGGGCAATCTGGGAAAGGTAAATTAGTTTCAAAACTTTATAATACTAAAACTCAAGATTGGACAGATTTGCATGAAAATCTTATAGATGGCGAAGGAGAGCGCAATGCTTACTGGCAAGCTAGTGTAGATATGCAGGGAACAATTCATTTATCCTGGGTTTGGCGAGAAAGCTGGGATGTTTCTACCAATCATGATATGGCCTATGCAAGGTCTAAAGATGGTGGTAAAACCTGGGAAAGATCAAACGGAGAGAAATATGAGCTACCTATCACGGCAGGTACGGCTGAATATGCCTGGAAGATTCCGCAGAATAGTGAATTAATCAATCAAACTTCTATGACGGCCGATAAAAATGGAAATCCTTTTATCGTAACCTATTGGACAGAAAATAATAAAACCGATTATCAAATTATTTATGCTGAAGATGGAAAATGGAAGCATGAAAATACCAATTTTAGAAAATCATCATTTCAATTAGGCGGTGGTGGTACCAAGAAAATTCCAATTTCTAGACCAGATATTTTAATTAAAGAAACTAAAAATAATCCAATCATTTATCTTTTGTTTAGAGATGCCGAAAGGGAAAATAAAGTGTCTATGGCATATCACAAACTACATAGCGACAAACCCTGGAAAGTAGTGGATCTTACAGAAGAATCTGTTGGAGAGTGGGAACCAAATTATGATTTGCAGCTTTGGGAAAACGAAGAAAAATTACATGTTTTTGTTCAGAAAGTTACCCAGGTTGATGGTGAAGGACTTGCTAAAGCTGAGCCTACAATGGTGAGGATTTTGGAAGTTTCAAATTTGCCGAAAAATTAAATAATCTTATAGTTCAAAATCCTAATGAAATTAAATACGCTTAAAATATTCAGTTTTGTTGTTTTTCTTAGCATTCTTTCGTGTAAAGAGAACAAAGAGACCGAAGAAAATAATACGAGTCAAACTTCAGAAGAAAAAATAACTAAGAGCATTTCTGAAGAAAAAATAGATTCAGTAAACCAGTTGGCGGCAAATCAATATTTATCGATGGCCAAAAACCTGGAAGAAAGTAGATATCCAAAAACATTTTATCCTGAAAATAACAAATTTGAAACCAGCAATTCTGGTTGGTGGACAAGCGGATTCTATCCTGGTACGCTGTTATACCTTTATGAAGAAACCGGCGAGGATAGTTTAAAGATAGAAGCTGAAAGGATTCTAACAGATCTAAAGCGTGAAGAATCGAATACCTCTACACACGATCTTGGATTTATGATGTTTTGCAGTTTTGGAAATGCCAATCGCATCGATCCAAAACCAGAATATCAGGAAATTTTAATGAATAGTGCTAAATCTTTGGCCACTCGTTATAACGATACGGTAAAAGCCATTAGATCCTGGGACAGTGCTTCCTGGAACAAAGCCAGTGAAGATGATTTGGTAGTCATTATCGATAATATGATGAATCTTGAACTGCTATTTTGGGCAACAGAACATAGTGGCGATAGCACTTATTATGATATTGCAGTGAATCACGCCAATACCACAATGGAAAATCATTTTAGAGAAGACTATAGTTCGTACCACGAAGTGATTTATGATGAAGCTACTGGTGATGTAAAAAAGCAAATTACCAATCAGGGGTTTGCAGACGATTCTAACTGGGCAAGAGGACAGGCTTGGGGATTGTATGGATATGTAGTGATGTATCGTGCAACTAAAGACGATAAGTATTTAGAAATGGCAAAAAATATTGCTGAGGTAGTACTAAATGATCCAAACATGCCAGAAGACAAGATACCGTTTTGGGATTTTGATACCGATAAGATCCCTAATGATTTAAAGGATAGTTCGGCAGCGGCAGTGATGGCTTCGGCTTTGTTAGAATTGTATGAATATACAGATGATGCTGAATATTTTACTGTTGCTGAAGAAATGTTGGAATCTTTATCCAGCTCAGAATATTTGGCAGATCAGGATGAGTTAGGCGGATTTTTACTGAAACATGGTGTTGGAAATATGCCCAATAACACTGAAGTTGATGTGCCTTTAACTTATGGTGACTACTATTTTGTTGAAGCTTTAAAAAGATACCAGGAAATTTAAAACCGTAAATCGATTATATTAAACTATGAAAAAGACCTTTTTTAGTCTTCTTAGTTTGCTGTTCTTTACCGCAACATACGCACAGCAAAACGAGTGGGAAGACCCAACTACAATAGATCGTAATAAGCTTGAAGGGCACAGTGATTTTGTATTGTACACTTCAGCAAAAAATGCTTTGCAAAACGATCCAACATCATCTAATCTGTACCAAAGTCTTAATGGTACCTGGAAGTTCAATGTGGTGCAACATCCCAGCGAGCGCCCAAAAGATTTTTATTCAGAATCTTTAAACGATAGTAATTGGGATGATATTAAAGTACCTTCCAATTGGGAATTAGAAGGTTTCGATCTTCCAATTTATACCAATGTTACCTATCCGCATCCTAAAAATCCTCCATATATCGGATTTCCTTCCGAGGAAAAAACAGAAAGTGGAGAAACCATCAATAAAAACGCTAAAGATGGCGATGAAGAAATTTACAATCCGGTAGGTTCTTACCGCAGAACATTTAGCGTTCCAGAAGCCTGGGAAGATCATGAAATTATCCTTCGTTTTGGTTCCATTTCGGGGTATGCAAGAATCTTTGTAAATGGAGAAGAAGCAGGAATGACCAAAGCTTCTAAAACTCCGGCTGAATTTGATATCACCAATTTACTGACAGAAGGCGACAATCTTTTGGCCGTGCAGATCTTTAGATGGCACGATGGTAGTTATTTAGAAGATCAGGATTTTTGGCGCTTAAGTGGTTTAGAACGTGATGTGTATTTACAGGCGGTTCCTAAAACAACGATCTGGGATTATTTTGTGACCAGTGGTTTAAGCGAGGATTATCAGGATGGAGAACTAAACGTGAATGTACAGCTGAAGGAATTTGATAAAGGAAGCATCAAAAAACCAAAAGTGAAATTTGCTTTAATGGATCCTTCTGGAAAAGAAGTATATACAGAAACTAAAGCTTTAGATAAAAATGCAACGGAAGTAAGCTTCAGCAAAACGCTTGCTGAGGTTGAACAATGGAGCAATGAATTTCCAAATTTGTACAAATACAGCATTAGTCTGTTAGACAAAAAAGATAACGAGATTGCCGCTATTGCGGGAAGAACTGGTTTCCGTGAAGTGGAGATCAAAAATGCACAATTAATGGTAAATGGAGAACCAATTACTGTTAATGGTGTGAACTTACATGAACATCATCCCGATAAAGGGCACACGCCAGATCGTGAAATGATGCGTAAGGATATCGAGGTGATGCAAAAGAATAATATCAATGCGATACGTATGAGTCATTATCCTCACGATTCTTATATCTACGAACTTGCCGATGAATACGGAATGTACGTGGTCGATGAAGCTAATATCGAAACTCATGCGATGGGCGCCGAATGGCAGGGGAATTTCGATAAATCAAAGCACCCGGCCTATCTCGAAGATTGGGCACCTGCACATTTAGATCGTATTAAAAGAATGGTAGAATTCCACAAAAATCATCCTTCGATCATTGTATGGTCTTTAGGAAACGAAAGTGGAAACGGACCTGTTTTTTACGATGCTTACGATTGGATCAAAGAACGTGATACTACACGTAAAGTTCAGTTTGAGCAGGCGGGTGAGAATCGCAATACAGATATCGTTTGCCCTATGTATCCTGGCATGAATTACATGAAAGAATATGCAGAGGATGATACCAAAGAACGTCCCTTTATCATGTGTGAATATTCTCATGCAATGGGAAATAGTAACGGAAACTTCCAGGAATACTGGGATATTATCGATAATAGTGATCATATGCAAGGTGGTTTTATCTGGGATTGGGTAGACCAGGGACTGCGTGCCGAAACTGAAGACGGTAAAGAATTTTGGGCTTATGGTGGCGATCTAGGCGCCGGCCATCTGCAAAACGATCAAAACTTTAATGCTAACGGATTGGTAAGTGCAGATCGTAAGGTACACCCGGCTTTAAAAGAAGTAAAAAAAGTATATCAAAACATCAAATTTGAGCTTGATGGAACTTCTATTGTAGTCACCAATAAATTCGATTTTACGAATCTTGAAGATTTCGATTTTAAATGGGAATTACTTGGCGATGGTGAAGTTGTAAAAACCGGAAAATTCACCGTAGATGTAGCGCCAAACGCAACTAAATCCGTTAGTATTTCGTTGCCAGAATTGGGTGACAAAGAATATTTTTTAAGCGTTTATGGCTATACTAAAAAAGCCAAGGCGATGGTTCCTGCCAATCACGAAATTGCCAGAGCACAATTTAAAGTAGGAGAAAATACATTTTTTGCTACTGCTGAAGGGGAAACTTCAGGAAAACTTAAGGTGAAAAAGCAAGGAAATGAACTTCAGTTTTCAAATGACATGATCGAAGGTGTTTTTAATACGGAAACCGGAAGTTTTGAAGCTTATCATTTAAAAGGAGCTGAAGCATCACCAATTTCGGTATTTCCACAGCCTTATTTTTGGAGAGCGCCAACCGATAATGATTTTGGAAACGGCATGCCACAACGCTTAAAAGCATGGAAAGAGGCGACCAATAATGCTGAAGTGACTAATGTGGATGTTGCTAAAAAATCGAAAGAAGGTCAGTTAATTACCGTAACGTATCAGCTTGCTGGTGTAGACGTGCCTTATACCGTGGAATATCTTATAGAAAATAACGGGAATATTAAAGTCACTGCTACTTTAGATAGTGAAAAAGACCTGCCTGAACTTCCACGTTTTGGAATGCGAATGATCCTTCCGGGGGACTATGAAAACCTTGAATATTATGGTCGTGGTCCCTGGGAAAATTATTCCGATAGAAATACTTCAGCCTTTATGGGAATCTATGAAGATAAAGTAGAAAACCAGTTTGTGTGGGAATATATCCGTCCGCAGGAAGCCGGTTATAAAACCGATGCACGATGGATTCAGCTTGAAAATAAAATAGGCGGTGGCTTAAAGATTATTGGTGAGCAGCCATTAGGATTTAGCGCTTTAAATGTTGCTACGGAAGATTTAGATCCGGGAGAATGGAAAGCACAACGTCACCCAACCGATATTCCTGTTCAGGATAAGGTGTTTTTACACGTAGATTTTAAACAACGTGGTCTTGGTGGTGATGATTCCTGGGGACGTTACCCGCATAGACAATATCGTTTAGAAGACAATAAATATAGCTATTCGTACACTATTTCTTTGCTGAAATAGAATGTCGAAATTGTATAAACTAAGAACAGATTTTTTTAAGATCTTAATTCTAAGAGTTAGATTCTAAAAAGAATTCTAAAAATATTTACAGTGTGAGTTGAGAACTATCCCCTAAATGGAAGTATTTCCTCTGGGGATAGTTTACTTGATCATCAGGATGTTTCAAAACATGAAATGTCTTTTGAGATAAATTTTGAAGTGTATATTCTAAGTTGAAATCGAAGCCAAAAAGCTATTTCGATACCTCTTGAATTGCATTTTTTTAAGCTGAATACATTAATATGTTTCAAAAAATATCAATTTTAGTTATTTTGGTGCTGTTTTTTCAGTCTTGTGCTGCTCAGCAAAAAAGTAGCGTTCCTGAAGGATATAAACTGATTTGGGCAGATGAATTTGAAGACGGAACCAAACCAAATCCTGAATTTTGGTCTTTTGAAAATGGTTTTGTTCGAAATGAAGAATTACAATGGTACCAATCTGAAAATGCAGTTATTGAAAATGGAAAATTGGTGATTTCAGGAAAAAAAGAATCGGTTAAAAATCCACAATATCAGCCAGACAGTAGAAATTGGAAAGAAAACAGAGAGTTTGCAAAATATACTTCAGCAAGTATAAATACTAACGGAAAATTCGATTTTCAATTTGGTATTTTAGAAGTTAAAGCAAAGATCGATACTTCTATGGGGATGTGGCCGGCGATCTGGACACTCGGCATCGAAAAAGGATGGCCTTCTAATGGCGAGATCGATGTGATGGAATATTATTTAGTCGATCAAAAACCTGCAATTTTAGCCAATGCCGCCTGGAAAGGAAAAACATCTTATGTATCCTGGGATAGCGAGAAAATTCCGTTTTCAGAATTCCTTCAAAAAGATCCAAAATGGGCAGGTAAATATCATATTTGGAAAATGGATTGGACGGCAGATTTCATTAAAATCTACCTGGATAACCAATTATTAAATACGATAGATCTTACTACAACTAAAAATCCAGACGGATTTAATCCTTTTCATCAACCACATTATATTTTACTCAACTTGGCTATTGGAGGTAATGGCGGAGATCCTTCGAATACAAGTTTTCCAAGAAAATACGAAGTAGATTATGTAAGAGTATATCAGAAAAAATAAATTATGTTTAAATTATCGAATATCAGCTTTCTGCTAAGTTTACTTTTTTTAAGTTTCAATGTAAATGCTCAGGAAGTAGATCAACCGGCTCCTAAGGAAGTGCGTGAATTTTACGTGAACTCTTTAGTGAGAATAGCAGATCCTGTTTTAAGCAATCTGGCTAAAGGAAAACTAAAAGAAAATATGCCAATAGAGCGTTCCCTGGGTGCCTGGGACGATCGTACTCATGTCACTTATCTGGAAGCTTTTGGTAGAACATTATCTGGAATTGCGCCCTGGTTAGAACTTGGGCCAGATGATACCAAGGAAGGGAAAATCAGAAAAAAATATATCGAATTAGCGCAAAAAGCGATCGATAAAGCAACAGATCCAGAATCTGCAGATTTTATGAACTTCAACAAAGATCGCCAGCCTTTGGTAGATGCTGCTTTTTTTGCCCAGGGATTACTTAGAGCGCCAAAACAGTTGTGGGAACCACTTTCAGAAACCACAAAAAAGAATGTCATAAAAGCGCTAAAATCGTCTAGAGAAATCGAACCTTACTACAGCAATTGGTTGTTGTTTACGGGAATGGTAGAAGCTGCTTTACTGAAGTTTGATAAAAGCGCCGATATGGTTAGGCTTTCCTATCCAATCAACAAACACATGGAATGGTATCTGGGCGACGGAATGTACGGTGACGGACCAGATTTTCACTGGGATTACTACAATAGTTTTGTGATTCAGCCAATGTTACTGGATATTTTAAAAGCAATGGATGAAGCCGGAGTTGGCCGAAAAGATGATTTTAAAAAAGTACAGCAGCGTGCGCAACGCTACGCCAGTATTCAGGAACGATTAATTTCTCCCGGCGGAACCTATCCACCAATTGGAAGATCTTTAGCTTATCGTTTTGGAGCATTTCAATCACTTTCACAAGTGGCGCTATGGAAAAATCTAAGCAAGGAATTAAAACCATCTCAGGTTCGGGCAGCACTTTACGCTGTAATAAAAAGACAAATTGAAGCTGAAGGAACTTTCGATAAAGAAGGTTGGCTTCAGGTTGGTCTTGTTGGGCATCAAAATAATATTGGTGAAGGTTATATTTCTACCGGAAGCCTTTATTTAAGTACAGAAGCTTTTCTTGTTTTAGGACTATCTCCTGAAGATGAGTTCTGGACGGCACCGGCAAAATCATGGACTCAAATGAAAATTTGGAGTGGAAAAACCATTCCAATAGATCACGCACACTAATTCCCCCACGAAAAATGAAAAATCCGAAATTCAAATACCTCATTTTATTTGTGTTGTTTTTTACGACTGTTAGTCTAAGCGCACAATCTACCGCACCAAATTACACCGCTTTTTATCCCGGCGAAATCTGGAAAGATACGGATGGAAACCATATTAATGCACATGGTGGTGGGATTATGTTTAAAGACGGAACCTATTACTGGTACGGCGAACACAAAGGAAAATCTAGTTTGGCCCGAGTTGGGATTACCGTATATTCTTCTGAAGATCTATATAATTGGAAGAATGAAGGCGTAGCGCTTTCCGTAGCTAAAGATCCAGATTCAGAAATTACTTCGGGCAGTGTAATGGAACGCCCAAAAGTAGTTTACAACGAAAATACCGATAAATACGTAATGTGGTTTCATTTAGAATTAAAAGGTCAGGGCTATGCCGCTGCCAGAACAGGAGTAGCTACCAGCGATTCTCCAACAGGGCCGTTTACCTATTTAAAATCTTACCGCCCAAATTCCAAGAAATGGCCACAAAATTTTAAAGAAGAATGGAAAGATACTCCTAAAAGTGGTGAACCAAAAGAATGGTGGACACCAAAATGGAGAAAAGCATTAACTGAAGGAATGTTTGTTAGACGAGATTTTGAAAAGGGGCAAATGTCTCGTGATATGACGATTTATATTGATACCGATGGTACGGCGTATCACATTACTTCCTCAGAAGAGAATCAAACCCTGCATATTTCAAAATTAACCGATAATTACCTTGATTTTACTGGAGAATGGATACGTATGCAGCCTGGCGGGCAAAATGAAGCCCCGGCTATTTTTCAAAAAGATGGCTATTATTATATGATCACTTCAGGATTAACCGGTTGGGCACCAAATGCTGCAAGATCCTTCAGAGCTAAATCTATCATGGGGCCCTGGGAAAAATTAGGAAACCCGGCCAGAGGAAAACATGCCGATAAAACTTTCTTCTCTCAAAGTACTTTTATTTTACCGGTGCAGGGAAAAGAGGATAGTTTTATTTTTATGGCAGATCGCTGGAAGCCTGAAAATCATATCGATGGCCGTTATATCTGGTTACCTATCGAGTGGGAAAACGATAAACCGATAATTCGATGGAAAGAAAATTGGACCTTATAATGCTAAGGCTCAACGTTGAAACGCATTAAATTGATTAAAAAAGTGTATATTTAACACTTAACTAATAAAATCTGAAAATCTAACCACAATGAATGTCAAATTCTTATTTAAGCCGAGTGTTCTTGTTTTGTTATTATGCTCTTTAGTACTGTTTTCCTGCGCTGATGGAAAGAAAGAAAATGAATACACCGCTTACTTATTTACGTATTTTACCGGTAATGGTAATGGCGAAGAAGCAATTCGCTATGCAATAAGCGAAGATGGCTATAACTTCCATGCTTTAAACAACAACGAACCAATAATAGATTCAGATTCTATAAGCCGAAGCGGTGGTGTTCGTGATCCTCATATTTTAAGAAAAGAGGATGGCAGCGGTTATTATATGGTGGTTACAGATCTTTTAGCACAAAAAGGTTGGACAAACACAGCGATGACACTATTAAAGTCTGATGATATGCTAAGCTGGTCCAGTACGATTATCGATATTCCACAAACTTACCCAGAATTTTCTGAAGTAATGCGTGTTTGGGCACCACAAACCATTTACGATCCTTCAGCTAAAAAATATATGATATACTTCTCGATGTTAGAGCCGGGAAGTTATGATAAGATCTATTATGCTTATGTAAACGAAGATTTTACAGGATTAGAAAGTGCGCCAAAACAATTGTTTTTCAATCCAAATGAAAAAGCTTCTATAGATGGTGATATTATTAAAAAAGACGGTAAATTTTATTTGTTTTACAAAACCGAAGGTGATCGCGATAAAGGAATTAAAGTTGCCATTTCAGATTCTTTGACTTCAGGATATAAAGCAGAACCTGGTAATGTAGACCAAACCGATAAAGCCGTAGAAGGATCTGGAGTTTTCAAATTAATAAATTCTGAAGATTATATCTTGATGTACGATGTGTATATCGACGGTAGTTACCAGTTTACTAAAAGTTCAGACTTAAAGAATTTTGAGATCGTAGATGAAGATATTTCTATGAATTTTCATCCAAGACATGGTACCGTAATGCCAATTACTACTGAAGAAATGCAGCGTTTACTAAAAGCCTTTCCTTCAGATGATCTTACTGGCGTAACGGGCGCTTCAAATTCAGCTATAAAAACCAACAATATTGTAATTAAAAGCGATGAAAATACTATTTATCTTCCTGTAAAATATGGGACAGATTTAACCAATTTTGATCCTGAGCTTAAAACACTTCCTGGGGTTGCGGTTTCTCCTGAAGGTGCTCAGGATTTTTCTAATGGGCCGGTTTCTTACGAAATTTCGACAGGTGATGAGGTAGCAACTTTTAAGGTTACTGCAGCAGTTGCCAATAATCCGGTGGTAGAAGGTTACTATGCAGATCCTGAAATTATTTATTCTGAAAAAGAGAAAAAATACTATTTATATCCAACCAGCGATGGTTTTACCGGTTGGTCTGGAACTTATTTTAAAACATTTTCTTCTGAAGATCTGGTAAACTGGACAGATGAGGGCGTGATTTTAGATCTGGAAAAAGACGTTGAATGGACCAGCAGAAACGCCTGGGCACCAACCATGATCGAAAAAGAAATAGACGGAGCCTACAAATATTTCTATTATTTCACCGCTGCGCAGCAGGTAGGTGTAGCGGTTTCAGATAGTCCAAAAGGACCATTTAAAGATTCTGGAGTACCATTAATTGCAGAGAAACCAGAAGGTATTCGTGGTGGGCAAAATATCGATCCAGATATTTTTGAAGATCCACAAACAGGAAAAAATTATTTGTACTGGGGCAATGGATTTTTGGGTGTTGTAGAGCTTAATGATGATATGACGACTATAAAAAGTAAAAAACCTAAAGTGATCACTCCAGATGGTACATTTAGAGAAGGCGCTGAAGTATTTTTTAGAAACGGAAAATATTATTTTATGTGGGCTGAAGATGATACCAGAAGCCCTAATTATAAAGTGAGATATGCCACAGCTGATAGTCCGCTTGGGCCGCTTAATATACCTGAAGATAATATCGTGATCCAAAAAGATGTAGAAAAAGAAATTTTGGCTACAGGTCATAATTCGGTTATCCAGGTGCCTGGAAAAGACGAATGGTATTTGGTATATCACCGTTTTACACGTCCTAAAGGAGAAGCGATGGGAAGAGCTGCGGGATACCATAGAGAAGTTTCTATCGACAGTCTAAAATTTAACGAAGATGGTTCGATCATTGAAGTTAAGCCAACTTTAGAAGGCATCGCACCTTTACAATAAGATCATGAGAAATTGGACGCGATTTTGTATGTTTTTGATGCTTATTTTTGGAATTGTTTCTTGTAAACAAACTGCCTCTGAAAATAAAGCTGAAATAAATTCCGAAGAAAATCTAGACACAAAAACCCAGGTTCAGGATAAAATGGCCGCTTATTTAATGGTCTATTTTAAGGATAACGACCATAGCCTGCACATGGCTTTAAGTAAAGACGGTAAGAGTTTTACCGATATCAATAAGGGTGAAGCCGTAATTGCGGGAGATACCATTGCTGAACAAAAAGGAATTCGCGATCCTCATATCTATCGCGGGCCAGAAGGAAATTTCTACCTGGCAATGACAGATCTTCATATTTTCGCAAAACGTGACGGACTGCGTGAAACCGAATGGCAACGTGAGGGTGATAAATATGGCTGGGGGAATAATCGCGGATTTGTACTAATGAAATCCAGCGATCTAATTCACTGGAGTAAAGCAAATGTTCGTTTAGATCAATCTTTTGATGGTTTTGATGAAGTTGGAGCAGTCTGGGCGCCAGAAACGATATTCGATAAAAAAGCGGGTAAATTCATGCTGTATTACACCATGCGAATGGGTAATGAGCGTAACCAGATGTATTATTCGTATGTAAATAAGGAGTTTGATAGTTTACTTACACCGCCACAATTGATCTTCGATTACCCAAAACAAGTCTCTTATATCGATGCCGATATTAGTGAAATTGGCGATAAATTTCATATGTTTTACACACCACACGATGGTACGCCTGGAATAAAGCAGGCAGTTTCTTCAGAAATTAATAAAGGATATCAATATCAGGAAAAATGGATCGATGAAGAACCACAAGCTAGTGAAGCGCCAAATGTGTGGAAGATCATCGGTGAAGATAAATGGATCCTGATGTACGATATCTACGGAATTCAGCCGCATAACTTTGGATTTTTAGAAACCACAGATTTTGAGAATTTTAAAAATCTGGGACATTTTAATGAAGGAGTGATGAAAACCACTAATTTTTCTTCACCAAAGCACGGTGCGGTTATTCATCTTAGTCAAAAAGAAGCTGAAAAATTAGCCGATCATTGGGATTTTGACTTTTAAAACCTGAGGTATGAAAGTGAAATTTGGATTCTTAGTCTTGCTATTTCTTTCGCAGTTATCGATTGCCCAAAAGAATATGGACGCGTATCTTTTTGCCTATTTTGAAGGTACAGGAAAAGGCGAACTTAGAGAAAGTTTTACCACAGATTTTTTTCCGGCATGGTAGCGTAATTGGTATTACCAAAGAAGAAATAAAGCGGCTTAACGATAAATGGGGTGGTGCACCCGAAAAAGAATAAATTAAGATTAGTGAAAATGAGAAAAGTTATTTTAGTGATGATATGTTCACTGTTTGGAGTGAGCATTTATGCGCAAAAAGATTCATCTATGGTTTTTAAACCAACACAAAATCCAATCTTTACGCATAAATACACTGCAGATCCTGCTGCTTTTGTAGACGATGATGTGCTGTGGTTATTTACCGGGCACGATTACGAAGGTGGCCAAAAAGGATATAAAATGAAGGATTGGCTGGTGTTTTCTACAAAAGACATGAAAAACTGGGAAGAACATCCTATTCCTTTAAAGATTACTGATTTTAAATGGGCAACAAGTGGAGATGCTTATGCGGGCCACGTAATGAAAAGAAATGATAAATACTATTGGTACATCAGCACCAACTGGAATGGTATAGGCGTTGCGGTTGCAGATAAGCCAGAAGGTCCTTACAAAGATGCATTGGGAAAACCATTATTAACCAATGAAGATTGTTTTGCATCTACACATTCCTGGACTTGTATAGATCCTGCGATTTTTGTTGACGACGACGACCAGCCCTGGATCTTTTGGGGAAATGGTGTTTGCTATTACGCCAAGCTTAAAGATAATATGATAGAGATTGAAGGAGAGATCAAGAAAATAGACTTTGAAGGTTTAGAATTTACTGAAGCTCCCTGGGTTCACAAAAAAGACGGGAAATATTACCTAACCTATGCTACAGGTTTTCCAGAGAAAATCGCTTATGCTATGGCCGAAAATATCGAAGGACCTTACGAATATAAAGGTATCTTAAATGAGATTGCTGGAAACAGTAATACCAACCACCAGGCGATCGTAGATTTTAATAACGAGTGGTATTTTATTTACCACAATGGAGGAATCCAAACTGATGGTTCCAGCTATAGTAGATCTGTTTGTATCGAAAAAATGGAATACAACGAAGATGGTACGATTAAGCCTATCGTTATGACGACTAACGGAATTTATGACGAAGAGTAAATTACCTCAGGGCAAGCCCATAAGGCATTCGTCGGAAATAAATTTATAATTTCATGGCAAGCCTTCGGGTATTATAGCCTTTGGCGGTGTCAACAAATTATTCTCTTTCAGATAGCCCGAGGCCAAGGTCTTCTAAAGATTTTCCTTTGGTTTCGGGCATCATAAATTTTACGTATAATAGTTGTAAAACCATCATAAACGCAAAACAGGCAAATACCCATCCTGCACCAATACTTCCAAATAAAACTGGTACCAGTGACGGGATGATCGCTGCAAGTACCCAGTGTGTTGAAGATCCAAATGCTTGCCCGCCGGCGCGTAAATGATTCGGGAAAATTTCAGAAATAAAAACCCAAATTACAGAGCCCTGCCCAATCGCATGTGCTGCGATAAAAATAAAGATGAAGATAGGAACGCTCATCCCGCCCCAATCTAAAAAGAATGCAGCCGAAACCATTGCTAAAGAAACAATATAACCAATAGATCCTATAAACATTAAGGTTCTTCGTCCTAACCTGTCGATTAAAAATAAGGCAAGGAAGGTGAAAATTATGTTGGTAACGCCAACCCCAATACTACTTAATAAAGAAGCACTTTCTTCTAAACCGGCTTCTTCAAAAATTCTTGGTGCGTAATAGAGTAGGGCATTTATTCCCGAAAACTGATTGAAAAAAGCAATAAGAAAAGCTAAGATCAAAGGTTTTCGATATTTTTTCATGAAGATGTTTTCTTTGGAAGATTTTCCATGATCTGCCTGTCTTTTAATTTCTGCGATCTTGCTGTCTAAATCTTTAGAGGTGTCGATTTTCGCTAAAATAGAACGTGCTTTTTCCATTTTGCCCTGCGAAATTAACCAACGCGGACTCTGCGGAATAACCAGCACCAAAAATGTATAAATTAAGGCAGGTAAAGCTTCCATGCCAATCATCCAGCGCCAGGGTTCGCTTCCGGTTTCTCGTAAAAGATAATTTGAAGCATAAGCCGCTAGCATTCCTAAAACAATATTGAATTGATAAAAGGCCACTAATCTTCCCCGATCTTTTTCAGGAGCTATTTCAGAAATATAGGCGGGCGCAGCGATCGTTGAAGCTCCAACTCCCAAGCCACCAATAAATCGAAATATCCCAAAGGTATAAGGATCATCTACCAGGGCAGATCCCAAAGCTGAAATCACGTATAAAATTCCTATAAAAAATAAACTCTTTTTTCTTCCGAGGAAATTTGTTGGGAAACTTCCAAAGAGTGCTCCGGCAACCGTACCCCATAATGCCATACCAATTACAAAGGTGCCATGAAAGGCATCTGAACTTTGCCAGATTTGTTGTAATTGCTTCTCAGCTCCCGATATCACTACGGTATCGAAACCAAATAGAAATCCTGCAAACGCGGCACAAAGTGACCAGAGTACGATTTTGTTCATTTTGTTAAAATAAAATTTAAATTTTTTTAGAATATAGCCATTTTTATTGAAATGATAATTTAAGCTTTAAAATTTCAGGAATTTGTATTTCAGGAGATTAGTGAAAATATGCAATTATTTGATTCTGATTTTAGGCGGGGTAAAATTGAGACACCTACGAAAACGATATTGTGAAGATTTTATATCTTCGAGTTAAACCTTACACAAATGCTTTTTTAAGTCTATGGATTGAAACTATTTTCGCTGAGTATTAACAACAAAAAAACTAAAAACTATGGCATCTTATTTAAGAACGGAGGAGATTAAAACATCATTGAGGGTATTGGTAAATCAGTATATCGAGGAGTGCACGGATTGTGAAAAAATTCCGCAGGACTTTATCGATTTGCTACGTCATAATTTTTTAGCAAAGTTTGTTTTTTATAACAAGAATGATAAGACTATAGAAATTGGCATTAATCAGGGATCATCGCCACAAGGATATCCAAATATTAAAGTATTTAGTTTCCCTGTGCATAAAGCTACAGAATGGTTGGACGAATCATTTAAAAGTGAAAAGAACGACCTTGAATTCTACGGAAAACTATTAAATAGAAATGAAATTATTAGCTCATCAGAATTAGTGTTGATCTAATAAATACTTAAATGTTGTGATACATGCCCCGGAAGTTTCTTTCGGGGTTTTGTTTTGTTGGCACCGCCAAAGGGTATGATGCCTCGAGGTTTGCCTCGAAATTAAATATTTATTCCCAACGAATGCCTTGTGTGCTTGCCCCGAGGTGTTTTACTTATCGAAGTTTTCGTGCTTTTTCAACAAGTGTTTTCACCTGAAGATCACCAAAACCGTAGATGCTTTCGCTTTTACTGAATTCTTTAAAAACAGGAATAAATTCTTCAGTTTTCAGCTCATTCATGATTTCTAAAATTACTTTTACCGGGCGGCCAGGATCATTTTTATGCGGAATCCTAGCTATATGAGCTTCAACTGCTGGTAGCAAAAAAGGAAATTCTTTTTGAAGATTTTTAGCCGCTAATTTTAATTCTTCCAGATCATTGTTTTGATAATATAGCCAGAGTGCTGCAAATTCTTGAATGTTATTTATCGATTTTCGATGTTTGTAGGCTTCAATTAATTCGGTTTTACTTAATCCGCCAAAACCAAATTGACTAAGTTTATTTGGCATCACTAAAAAAACCTTGTTCAAATGTGGATTTTGAGCAATTAAGGTGCTTACAAACCAAAAATTAACCTGGCAAAAAAGATCATGCTCAAACCAAAGATTAATTTCGCAGTCTTCCTCAATATCTAAGATCTTTTGAAACTCAGATTTTACCTTTTTAAGGTAATTTTCTTCAGTTTCAGCATAAGTTTTAGCAATAAAAGCGGCTCTTATTGTGAAAAATCGGTCAAAATCTTTTTCCTGGGTTGGGCCTTCGATTAAACATTCGCGTGCAATGATTAAATCGCCTGTAATCGTTGTGGGAAATTGATGTTTTAAGGCATCGCCGTTTAAAATGTGATATTCAGCTGACATAAGAAAAAAATGAATACCTAAAGATAATTCATTTTAACACAAAAAAAGAAATCCCAAATTCAGCAAAAATCAGTCTTGAAATTGCATAATTTGAGATTCTATTTTTTACCCCTCACTAAGGGGGTGATTTCACTTCGCTTGTCCCAAGGTTCTTGATTTTACCCAACAATGTTGGCTACGATAAGTTTCGCGTGAATACGTGAATTTTCTATAAACCATTTGTGAGTTTCCATTCCGCCGCAAATAACACCGGCAAGATAGATCCCGGGAATATTGGTTTCCATCGTATTTTCGTCGTACATCGGGATGCGCTTACTTTCATCTTTTAGAGAGATCCCTATTTTATTTAAAAACTCGAAATTAGGTCGATATCCGGTTAGAAGCAGCACAAAATCATTTTCGATATGGACTTCGCCGTCCTGGGTTTGTACGATAACTTCAGTCTCTTTAATTTCTTTGATGCTCGAATTAAAATGTGCTTTAATGCTTCCTTCTTCGATCCTGTTTATGATATCTGGCCTAACCCAATATTTCACTCGTGGCCCAATATCTTCAGCTCTAACAATCATTGTTACATCTCCGCCTTTTCGATAAATTTCTAAAGCAGCATCTACAGCCGAGTTGCTAGCACCTACAACAATGGTTTTTTGAGTGGCATAATAATGAGGGTCATCGTAATAATGCGCTACTTTAGGGAGTTCTTCTCCTTGAACGCCAATATAATTTGGGATATCGTAAAAACCAGTAGCCACAACAACATTTTTAGCTTTATACGAGCCTTTTGTGGTGATCACTTCTTTTACAGCCGAATCTGATTTTACTTCAGTAACCTTTTCGAACAAGCGAATGTTCATTTCGTTAGAAGTAGCAATTCTGCGATAATATTCTAATGCTTCCGCTTTTCTGGGCTTAGGATTGGTGCTTATAAAAGGAATTCCGTCCAGCTCCAATTTTTCAGAAGTAGAAAAGAAAGTCATATTCGTGGGGTAATAGTAAAGGCTATTTACCAGACAACCTTTTTCCAGGATTACATAGGATAAGCCGTGTTTTTCAGCTTCTAGACCGCATGCAATTCCTATGGGGCCACCACCTATAATTACAATGTCGTAAGTATCGTTATGAGTTTGCAAGATTCTTAAGATCTTTAATAGTTTCTAATTGATTTTCAGCTTTAAAAACAAAACTACCGGCAACCAGAACATCTGCACCAGCTTTTGTTAATTCTAAAGCATTTTTATTGGTTACCCCACCATCGATCTCGATCAAAGTTTCAGCGTTTTGATTAAGGATCATTTCTTTTAATCGGCGTACTTTATTGTACGTATGCTCAATAAAAGATTGTCCGCCAAAACCGGGATTAACGCTCATTATAAGTACTATGTCGATATCTTTTATCACATCTTTCAATAAATCTACATTAGTATGCGGATTTATAGCAACGCCGGCTTTCATACCTTCGGCTTTTATTGCTTGTAAAGTGCGGTGTAGATGTGTGCAGGCTTCAAAGTGTACGGTAAGATGATCTGCGCCAAGCGCTGCAAAGTCTTTGATGTATCGATCTGGATCTACGATCATAAGGTGTACATCCAAAGGCTTTTTGGCATGTTTTTGAATCGCTTTTAAGACTGGCATTCCAAATGAAATATTGGGAACAAAAACACCATCCATTATATCGATGTGAAACCATTGTGCTTCGCTATTATTAACTGTTTCGATATCGCGTTGCAGGTTAGCAAAATCTGCAGCGAGTAGGGAAGGGGCAATTATCTTTTCTTTCATTGTTACAGAATGTTTCTCTAACAAAAATACTAAGAATATGTTTGACGTGTAAAGATTATAAGGAAAAGCTTAAGCGGCTTCTTTATCGATTTTTAATTGAATATCTTTGAATAACCTAAAGAAAAAAGACCATGATTTTTATCGAAAATGAAGGAAATAACGATCCTTTTTTAAACCTAGCCTTAGAAGAATATATACTTCGGAATTTTAAACAAGGTCAGGATTATTTGTTGTTTTATATCAATGAACCTTCGATTATTATAGGTAGAAATCAAAACACGCTAGAAGAGATCAACCATTCTTATGTTGAAGAAAACAATATCAAAGTTGTCCGTAGAATTTCTGGAGGTGGCGCTGTTTATCACGATTTTGGAAATTTGAATTTCAGTTTTATTACAGATTATGATGTAAAAAGCCTGAATAATTTCAGAAAATTTACAGAACCTGTAATTAAAGTGCTGAATAAAATGGGTGTCCCGGCCGAATTAAAAGGACGTAATGATATTGTAGTGAACGATCGAAAGATCTCGGGAAATGCACAGTTTAGTAGCGTAAAAAGAATGTTTAGTCATGGTACGCTGCTGCTAGATTCAAATTTAGATGAAGTCACCAGGGCGTTACAGGTAAAAATGAGTAAAATTCAGTCTAAAGGGCACAAATCTGTTCGTAGCCGGGTAGCTAATATTAGTGAGTTTTTGGAGGAATCTTTAGACATTGAAAGCTTCAGAAGCATTATTCTGAAAGGACTTTACGAAGAACGAGAGGAATTTGAAACCTACCATTTAACTCAAGAAGAATGGGAAGGAGTGCATAAATTGAAGGCTGAAAAGTACGATTCCTGGGATTGGAATTATGGGCGATCACCAAAATTTAATATTCAGCGAACCAAACGATTCAAAATTGGCGAGATCGATCTGCGAATTTTTGTAGATAAAGGCCGAATTGAAGAGTTTAAGATCTTTGGTGATTTCTTTGGTAAAGAACCTGTTACTAACATTGAAAATAGATTGATTGGCGCACGTTACGATAAACCAGAAATAGAATCGCTTTTGGCCGATATCGATACCAAATTTTATTTTGGAGATTTACCAAAAGAAGATTTTATCGATCTAATTTATGGAGAAGATGAGGAATAAATCCTCAGAAAAGTGTGAACTTTAATATTAATCTACAAAAGCTTTTAAAATATTCTTTACAGCAGTTTGCGAAGAGTGATCCAGATTTTTTAGATACTGTAGATAATAGTTTTCGTTAAGCTCTTCAGATTCGTTGTATTTAGATAAAAATTCGCAGGAATACTCATCGTATTGATCTTGTTTGATCTCGCGATTAAAGATTTTGAATAAGTTACGATGCCTGCGGTCTTTCTCTATCTTTTGAAACACATCTTTTACCTTTAGCTCATCACCTTCTAAAACCTGGAAAAAATTACCTTCTGAATATAACAGAAATCCTGTTATGTTGTGATCTGTATTCCAGGATTGTGTCCATGATAGTACTTCATTAATATCTGTTTCTTCAATAGCAGGAGAAGCTGAGCTCACATAGCAAATCGCCCATCGTTTCATATTATTGGATTTATTGGTTAATTATAAATGTATTCAAAAGGCTTCACTTTAAGCCTTAGAAACCCAGGATTAACAAAAGCTTATAAATGAAGCGACCCCGGGTCATCACTCCGGGGTCATTCATCAATCAAAAAACGAACAGTTATTTTCATGGTCGGGTCATCACTCCCGCCACTAAACTGTTGTCATCTTAAATATCTTTAATTCTAAATTTCTAATTTCAATAATTCAGTTTAAGCAAAAGTCTGGCCATTTTTTTGGCTTAAAAGACTTCAGCGTAAATCAGTTTCAAATTTAATAAGTTTCATTTAGAAACAATAAATTTTAATTTAACTTTAATCTTTTTAAATGTTTAGAAACGTATTATAGTTTTACAATTTTAATAAAAATAGAATTTAGCAAGTATAAAAAAATATTAAAATCTGAAATTGGGTTTTTGGATATTTTGATGGCAGAAATGATTCTGAATTGTAAAAAACTTACTTTTTGAGGTAAAATCTTCAGAATCTTAGCAATTACAAAAGCTTATAAATGAAGCGACCCCGGGTCATCACTCCGGGGTCATTCATCAATCAAAAAACGAACAGTTATTTTCATGGTTGGGTCATCACTCCCACCACTAAACTGTTGTCATCTTAAATATTTTTAACCTAAATAGGTTTTTAAAATCTTACTGCGAGATGTATGTTTTAATCTTCTAATCGCTTTTTCTTTGATCTGTCTTACACGCTCACGAGTAAGATCAAAAGTTTCGCCAATTTCTTCAAGCGTCATAGGATGTTGATCTCCTAATCCAAAATATAAGCGAATAACATCAGCCTCACGAGGAGTAAGCGTTTCTAAAGCACGCTCAATCTCTGTTCTTAGCGATTCATGTAAAAGATCTTTATCTGGGTTTGGAGATTCACCAGATCTTAATACATCATATAGGTTAGAATCTTCACCTTCTACCAAAGGAGCATCCATCGATACGTGACGACCAGAGTTTTTCATAGACTCCTTAACGTCATTAATCGTCATATCAAGCTCTTTTGCAATTTCCTCGGCACTTGGTGGGCGCTCGTGAGATTGCTCTAAGAAAGCAAAAGTTTTATTGATCTTGTTAATAGATCCAATTTTGTTAAGAGGCAAACGTACAATACGAGATTGCTCTGCCAATGCCTGTAAGATAGATTGTCTAATCCACCAAACGGCATAGGATATAAATTTAAAACCACGAGTTTCATCAAAACGCTTCGCAGCTTTAATAAGTCCTAAGTTACCTTCGTTAATAAGATCGGGAAGTGTTAATCCCTGGTTTTGATATTGTTTCGCTACAGAAACCACAAAACGTAAGTTCGCTTTAGTTAATTTCTCTAATGCACGGTTATCACCCGCTTTAATTCTTTGTGCTAATTCTACCTCTTCGTCTGCGGTAATTAAATCTACTTTACCAATTTCTTGCAAATACTTATCTAGCGAAGCAGTTTCACGGTTAGTTACCTGCTTCGTAATTTTAAGTTGTCTCATCTATCTTCTCCTTGGGTTTTAATTGTGAATAGCTCTTGTATATATTTATACGTAAGAAGACCAAAAAATGTTACAAAATGTTTATATAATTTTTATTTGGGCGTTACCCAAAATACTTATTTTGGGTCGGGCTTTCTGCTGCAAGTCCGCGTTGCTTGCAGCAACTACGGGCTTTACGCGCCAATCCCTAACGCGAAAATAAGATTGGATTTTTATTCAGAAGAAAGTAATGAGTCGTCCTAAAATAGGTTGACAGTTTTTAAAAGTTTAAATCAATCCCGTGAAGCTAGCTTCACGGGATTTTTTGTTGTGTATAAAATTAGGTGTTTTGTAGCTAAGGCTTAGATGTGGTCTATGATTGTTATATGTTTTTATTGACTGTTGAACCAGCAGGCTGAGTTCTTTACCTGTATTGCATTTGTTTATCAAGAACTCTCCCTTTAATATCCCGTTAATTCGTTCTGCTAACGCATTTTGATAGCAGTCATACCCATCTGTCATTGAAGGTATAGCATTTGATCGCTTCAATTGAGTTTGATACAACGAGGAGCAATACTGCAAGCCTGTGTCAGAATGGTGTATTACCTCGCTTAATGTAGTTCTTCTTTTATTAGCCATTTTCATTGCTTTAACTACATTCTCTGCACTCATATCATCACTTAGGTGGTAGCCCATTATTTTTCTGCTAAAGGCATCTGTCACCAAGGAAAGATAGTGAGTTCTTTCTCTACTCTTGATGTAAGTAATATCGCTTACAAAGTATTGCTCCGGTCTTACGGGCGTAACATCTTTCTCAGGTTAGGGTGTTTTTTTAGCCAATGCCTAGAATCTGTTGTCTTTGTGTAATTCTTTTTTGGTTTTATAAGCATTGATTCTGACTTGAGATAATCAAATAGCGCATCCCTGCCTATTTTGACTCCGATCCTTTCAAATTCAACCTTGAGCAAATAATACAGTTTACGAGTACCCAGCCTTGGCATTTGCCGGCGCACCCTTAAAATCAGTGGTTTTATCAAGTCAAGTTCATCAGCTCTTATATTTTTTCGCTTTTCTGCTTGATAGACAGCCTGTCTGCTTATCCCAAACAATCTGCAACAACGTGACAGGCTTAGTCGGTGTTCTTGCCGGATTCGTTGGATTGATTGGGCAAATGCTTTTTTCGAATAGAAGTTCCATATTGTTGATCTGAGATATCGATCATCGTGTTGAGAATCTTATTCTTAAGCTTCTCATCTGATAGCTCTTTTTCTAGCCTCTTGATCTTTTGAGCAGGTGTTTCTTTCATTGTGTTACAGGTAAGTCTTGACTTTGGTTTATTCCAGTCTAAGGTACCGTGTCTGCGTAACCAAACCAAAACAGTATTCCTGCCTTGGATACCATAAGCTTTTTGGGCTTGTTTATAAGTCATTTCGCCCTTTTCTACCTGAGATACAAGGGCCAATTTAAAGCCTAAATTGTAATCACGCTGAGTACGTTTCTTCCCAGATCTTTCTGTATGTTTCATAAATAAGTCGAATTTGTGTCAACTTATTTCAGGACGAGACATAATATTAAGTAAAAAAGGCATCGAATTTCGATGCCTTTTTCTAAGAATATATAATCTAAAGGATTATTTTTTATCTCCTCTTGGTTTGCGATCATCACGTTTGTTGTGATTACGATCTCCACCTTCTTTGCGTTCCGGACGCTCTGGTCTAGGAAGTAAAGCTTTTCTCGAAACTTTTTCTTTTCTGGTCTTTGGATCTACACCAAAGTATTTAACGTCGATAACATCACCAAGATTTACAACATCTGTAACATTATTAGTACGTTCCCAGGCAAGTTCAGAAATGTGAAGTAAGACTTCGTTTCCTGGCGCTTCAATGTATTCTACTACGGCACCAAAATCAAGAAGTTTGATCACTTTTACTTCGTAAACACTTCCTTTTTCTGGTTTAAAGGTAATAGAGTCGATCTTAGCAAGAACTTTATCAATACCTTCTTGGTTTGTACCAAGAATTTCAACAACACCTTCTTCAGTAACAGGATCTTCGTTAATAACGATCTCTGTTTTTGTTTCTTTTTGTAACTCTTGGATCACTTTTCCACCAGGACCAATTAACGCACCAATATAATCTCCAGGAATTCTTCTGGTGATGATTTTTGGAGAATGTGCTTTAACATTTGCATTAGGTTCAGCAATCGTATCGGTTAGTTTACCAAGAATATGTAACCTACCGTCACGTGCTTGCTTAAGGGCTTTTACTAAAATTTCGTAGGAAAGTCCTTTAATCTTAATATCCATCTGGCAGGCAGTAATACCATCTGCAGTACCAGTTACTTTAAAGTCCATATCTCCTAAGTGATCTTCATCACCAAGAATATCAGAAAGTACAGCATAATCTTCACCATCAGAAATTAATCCCATAGCGATACCAGAAACTGGTTTTTTAAGCTGAACCCCTGCATCCATTAAAGCCATTGTACCAGCACAAACAGTTGCCATAGAAGAAGAACCGTTAGATTCTAAAACTTCAGAAACAACACGCACGGTATAAGGGCAATCTGCAGGAATCATTCCTTTTAATGCTCTTTGCGCTAAGTTACCGTGACCAATCTCTCTTCTTGAAGTTCCTCTAATAGGATATGCTTCACCGGTAGAGAAAGGAGGGAAGTTATAATGTATGTAGAAATTCTCTTCACCCTGATAAGTTGGAAGATCTACCTGGTTAGCCTCACGAGACGTACCTAAAGTTACAGTAGCAAGCGCCTGAGTTTCTCCTCTGGTAAATACAGAAGAACCGTGTGGAGAAGGTAAATAATCAACTTCACACCAAATTGGACGAATTTCGTCGGTTTTTCGACCGTCTAGTCTAATTCCTTCTTTTAGCGTAAGATCACGAACAGCATTTTTATGGGCAGCGGCAAAATAACCAGAGATCATTTTACCTTTCTCTTCTAATTCTTCTTCAGAGAACATAGCCAATACTTCGTCTTTTAGATCTGAAAAAGCCTGACTTCTTTCTTTTTTGCTAGTTCCGCCTTTAGCGATATCGTATGCTTTCTGGTAAGTAGCTTCATGAATTTTCTTTTCAAGATCTTCATCTGTTTCGGCTACTTCATACTCACGAGTTTCTTTTTTGCCAAATGCTTCAGCAAGTCTGGTTTGAGCCTCACACTGAACTTTAATAGCTTCATGTGCGAATTTAATAGCCTCTGCCATTTCTTCTTCTGAGCATTCGTCCATTTGTCCTTCAACCATCATTACAGAGTCTGCAGAAGCACCAACCATGATATCCATGTCTGCTTCATCCAGTTTCTCTCTACTTGGGTTAAGAACAAATTCGCCATTAATTCTTGCAACTCTTGCTTCTGAAATTGGAGTTTCAAAAGGAATGTCTGATAATTGAATAGCGGCAGATGCGGCAAGTCCTGCTAATGCGTCTGGCATAACTTCGTCGTCATGAGACATTAACTGGATCATTACCTGAGTTTCAAATTTATAGTCTTTTGGGAAAAGTGGACGCAATACACGGTCTACTAAACGCATTACTAAAATTTCTTCGCTACTTGGTCTTGCTTCTCTTTTAAAGTACCCTCCAGGGAAAAGTCCTGCAGCAGCAAATTTTTCACGGTAATCTAATGTTAATGGAAAGAAATCCATTGTAGTTGGCGTGTACGAAGACACTACAGTACAAAGTAACATTGCGTTACCCATTTGTACAACAACAGAACCATGAGCCTGTTTTGCCAATTTACCGGTCTCGAGAGAAATGGTTCTACCATCTCCTAAATCGATAACTTCCTTAAATGTTTTTGGAATCATAATAATTTCGAATTCTTGATCTGAATAACTTCACCAGATCTATATTAGTTAAACATATGGTCTTTCCGTCTTTATCTGGACGGCCAGGAGTTGTGTTGTTGTCGTTGCAGGCAGACCAATGAAAAACTACCCTTACTTGGGTGACAATTTCTAAAATAGGATTGATCCTATATTGTAAAGAACTTATTTTTGGGTATTTACATCTACCCGGGCTGTATAAAAAAAGGGGGCAAAAAGCCCCCTGAAAATTATTTTCTTAATCCTAATTCCTTAATGATTGCACGATATCTCATGATATCCTTTTTCATTAAGTAATCAAGAAGTCTTCTTCTTTTTCCTACAAGACCAACAAGAGAACGCTCTGTGTTGAAGTCTTTACGATTGCTTTTTAAATGCTCAGACAAATGAGAAATTCTGTAAGTGAATAATGCAATTTGTCCTTCAGCTGAACCAGAATCGTTTTTACCGTTTCCGTACTTTTCGAAGATTTCTTCCTTCTTTTCTTTAGTTAAATACATTCCAATATTATTTAAATGATTTTTATGTATTGACAGCTTTTCTGTCAGGCCGCAAATGTACTACTTTTTTGTACAATTACTATTTATTCTTTAAATTTTCTTTTACCAATAATTAAGCTCTTACCGGTTGATTTTGAATAAGATCCAGGTAAAGATTTACCTTGTTCTTAAGTTCAGATCTTTTGGTGATAAAATCTAAAAAGCCGTGTTCTTTCAAAAATTCTGAAGTTTGGAAGTCTTTAGGAAGATCTTTACCAGTAGTGTCTTTAACCACACGAGGCCCGGCAAATCCAATAAGTGCTCCAGGTTCAGAAATATTTATATCTCCTAACATCGCAAAGGAAGCGGTTGTTCCTCCCGTAGTAGGATCTGTACATAAAGAAATGTAAGGAAGTTTTGCTTCAGCCAATTGCGCTAGTTTTACTGAAGTTTTAGCTAACTGCATTAAAGAAAGTGCTGCTTCCTGCATTCTGGCACCACCAGATTTAGAAATGATCATAAAAGGCAGGTTATTCTGAATTGCATAATCTGCAGCACGGGCGATTTTTTCACCAACTACAGATCCCATAGAACCTCCAATAAATTTAAAGTCCATACAGGCAATAACCAGTTCTTTACCTTTAGATTTTCCTACTGCTGTTCTTACAGCGTCTTTAAGTCCTGTTTTATCCTGGGCGGTTTTTAAACGATCAGTATATTTTTTAGTGTCTTTAAAGCTAAGAGGGTCTTTTGCAGAAAGTCCTTTATCCAGTTCTTTATATTTATTATCATCAAAAAGGATCTGGAAATATTCATTACTTCCTATTCTTACGTGATAACCATCCTCTGGACTTACATAGAAATTGCTTTCTAGTTGTTCTGCATCAACGATTTTTCCTGTTGGGGACTTATACCATAAGCCTTTTGGAACATCTTTTTTCTCCTCAGTAGGGGTTTGGATACCTTTTTGTGTTCTTTTAAACCAAGCAGCAGCCATAGTATTTCAAGTTTTTATCTCTTTTGTTCAATCAACTTCATTTACAAAAGAGCAATTAATATCAAAAAATAAAAACAGCTGAAATTTAATAATCTCAGCTGTTTATTAAGCTTATTCTTATAAAGTATTTACGTTGTTAAGATCTTCGAAAGCTTTCTTTAAACGAGCTTTAAAAGTAAGTTCTCCTTCACGAACCCATTTTCTAGGATCATAGTACTTTTTGTTTGGAGAATCTTCACCTTCAGGATTACCAATTTGCGCAGCAAGATAATCTTTGTTTTCGCTCATGTAGTCTCTAATTCCTTCTAGGTATGCATATTGAAGATCTGTATCGATGTTCATTTTAATAACTCCGTATCCAATAGCCTCACGAATTTCTTCTACAGTAGATCCACTACCACCGTGGAATACAAAGTCGATGTGGTTTTCTTCAACATTGTATTTTTTAGTGATATATTCCTGAGAGTCTTTAAGGATCGTTGGAGTAAGTTTTACGTTTCCTGGTTTATAAACACCATGAACGTTACCAAATGCAGCAGCAATAGTGAACTGGTCGCTAACTTTGCTTAATTCTTCGTAAGCATAAGCTACTTCTTCTGGTTGTGTGTAAAGTTTAGAAGCATCAACATCACTGTTATCAACTCCATCTTCTTCACCACCGGTAATACCCAATTCAATTTCAAGAGTCATTCCCATCTTGCTCATACGCTCAAGATATTTTTTACAAATCTCAAGGTTTTCTTCAATTGGCTCCTCACTTAAATCAATCATGTGAGAACTGTAAAGAGGTTTTCCGGTTTTTTCGAAATGCGCTTCACTGGCATCTAATAATCCGTCTATCCAAGGTAAAAGTTTCTTGGCACAGTGGTCTGTGTGCATAATAACTGTAGCTCCATAAGCTTCAGCTAATGTTTGTACATGCTTCGCACCAGCAACACCACCAGCGATGGCAGCTTTTTGATCTTCGTTAGAAAGACCTTTACCAGCGTTAAATTGTGCACCTCCGTTAGAAAATTGAATAATAACAGGAGAATTTAATTCAGCAGCAGTTTCTAATACAGCATTAATACTGCTTGAACTAATTACGTTTACAGCAGGAAGGGCAAAGCCTTTCTCTTTGGCGTAATTGAATATTTCTTGTACTTCCTTTCCGGTTGCTACACCAGGTTTAATGTTGTGACTCATAATTTAAGTTGAATTAGGTTTACAAAAATAATAAAATAAACTGGCTTAGAAAGGATAATTGATACCAACATTGTACACGGCACTACCAAAATTATACTCTTTAAACCATCTGTCGCCTAATGATCTGGCAGGATTGTAGGTTTTAAATCCTATATCGAAACGAAGGATAAAGAAATTAAAGTCGTATCGTAAGCCAAAACCAGAACCTACAGCGAGGTCTTGCAGATCTGAGAAGGATGTAAAAGTAGAAGCTTCATCTTCTACAATATCCAAAACATTCCAAATATTACCAATATCTACAAAAAATGCACTGTTCAAAGATCCAAATAGATTGTAGCGATGTTCAATGTTAAAAGCAAGTTTCATGTTTGCTTCATTAAACTCGTTACGTCCACCGCTACTTCCAGGGCCAAGATCATAAGCTTGCCATGCACGATTATCGTTGGGTCCACCTGCAAAGAAACTTCTCGTAAATGGGATACTATTGGCATTTCCGTAGGGAATTGCTACACCACCAAATGCTCTAACGGCAAAAATATTATCGTGACCCAGATCCCAATGTTTTATAAAATCGATCTCTGGTTTGATGTATTGTGAGAAGTTTACTCCTAGAACATCATAATTTCCATTTTCATTTTTATCGAGATCTGCAACACTGGCAACAGCAGATAAAAAGTTTCCGGCGGTCTCAATTTTGAATCTGAATCTGGTAAATTCACGATCGTAAAGATTGTCTTTTGTATTCCACAGATAGGTGAAATTAGAGGCAAAAATCAGGTTGTTTTCTGTCAGTCGCTGTTTTCTTTCGCCAATATTTCTAACAATCTGGGATTGATTATCTGTTAATCCCGTCGTGACACTTCTGTTATTCTGAACATCATCAATAAATGCATCGGCACCGTTTGGGATGGTAAGATTTCCGCTTCCGTTTAGATAGGCCGGATCTGTAACCACATTAACCGAATTTACCACTTCATTTAGATCCTGATAAGAGCTACGATATACATTAAAATAATTTGCTGCATTCAGGTTTCTTACATATTGAATATCTAACAGATCGAAACTGTTCGACAATCTTCTCGACGGCGTCCATTTATAATTTAATGCTCCTGTAATATTTTGTTTATCTAGCCCAATATTAGTTTGTGTACTTACCCCAAGACTTAATGAAGTAAATGGAGACATATATTTAGGGATAAATTTTTCAGTATTAAAAGGCAGGAATATTCTTGGGAAACTAAGGCTTACATCAGCTCCAATTTCGGTAATATCAAAAAAGCGATCCTGGTCGCTGGTCGTCACCGCATCTTTTGAGGATCCTATACTTCCACGAGCAGAGATTTCAAAATTTTCAGCTCCACCAAAAACATTTCTAATTAATAGAGAACCACCAAATCCTATCCCAAATTGTTGAATATTAGATTGAGAAACATCAAAATCGAAACCTAGAGAATATTTTTGCTGCGGCGTTAAGAATATATTGGTGATCAAATCTGTCCCGGTACTATCTGCCGGATCTGGCATGTATTGGATGTTTGGATATTTAAAAACGCGATAAGAATTTAACCGGCTATAGGTTCGGGTACGATCGATATCACGATAAATTCGCCCCGGTCTAATAAATACAGCATCTGTAATTGCTTCTGGTTTAAAATCTAACTCATCATAAGAGTAGAGATAAAAGTCTCCTTTAACCTGAGCACTATCTAAAAGCGGTTTGTTCTTATTAACAAATTTATAGTCGGTGATGATATTTACACGGCTAATTTTGTGAATTTTAAAGGTGTTTTTTACCGTGTCTTCTTCATTAGTTGGTAGATCACTAATGATCACACTTGTGTTTACATTGTGATTCGTATTGATCGTATCGGCGTCGAAACTTATATATTCCTGTTCAAAATTATAAACTCCGTTGTTTCTGAAAAGTGAGGTTAAACGATCTCTTTCAGCATTAAAGTCTAATGTTTTATACTGTACACCAGATTTTATGATCGAATTCTGGTCGTGTTCATTATAAATTGAATCCAATACCGGTGAGCTGATTCTGGTTTTAATCGAATCGATATCGTAAGGTGTCCCGGTCTCTACAAAATATTCTACTCGCGCTCTTTTTTCTTTCCTAAGCGGAATAACCTCAGAAGAAGTTTCTACATTAAACCAACCATTATTCCAATAATAGGCTTGTAATTCTTCTTTAGAATCTTCTATATCTTCATTGCGCACTGTTACCGGAGCTTCACCTGTGCGTTTAATCCAGGCGTTAAAATCTTTTTTATTCTGAATTAATTGATCGAACTGTTTTCTGGAAAGGCGGTTAACCAATCTTCTGAATTTAATCGAATCCTGAATGTATTTTCGATCTAAAATAGAATCGATATTTGGGCGGGCTAGATTATAAAAATGCAATCGTAATGGAATACCTAGCAATCGCGTATTGGGCTCTTTATCTAATTGATTATAGATGCTCGCCTGGCTAATTTTATCACCATTTACATAAATTTCGTTTTTCTCTAATAGCTGTTGGTTATCGTCAAGGCGTTTTACTGCGTCGCACGAAAACAGAATAAGAGATACTAAAAAAAATAATGATATTTTTGCGAAAAGCCTTTTCAAACAGTAGTTTTTAAAGTGATCAAAAATACATTTTTTGGATGGTTAGTAAAAGCCAAATTAAATTAATAACGAGCCTTGCTCAAAAAAAGTACCGACAAAAAAACGGACTTTTTGTTGCTGAAGGGATCAAAGTGATTCGGGAGCTTTTAAATTCTGATTTTCAGTTAGAAAAATTATTTGCTTCAGAGGCGATTTTCGATGTTTCTGAGGATCAATTTATCTTGGCTGAAGAACGCGAGCTTAAGAAGATCAGTTTTCTTAAAACACCGCAAACTGCTTTGGCACTTTTTAAAATTCCGCAGCAAAAATTAGAAGTTTTAGACGATCTAACACTCGCTTTAGATGGTGTTCGCGATCCCGGTAATTTGGGAACTATTATTAGGCTTTGTGATTGGTTTGGCGTGAAAAACCTGGTGTGTAGCCAGGATACGGTAGATTGTTTTAATCCAAAAGTAATCCAGTCTACCATGGGATCGATCACCAGGGTAAATGTGGTTTATAAAAACCTGTCTGAATTCTTGCAATCTCAGGATCTGGTGAGCTACGGAACCTTTATGGAAGGTGAAAATGTATATCAAAAAACACTTCAGCAAAAAGCTGTGTTGGTGATGGGAAATGAAGCGAATGGAATTACTTCAGAAATAGAACAATTGATTTCAGAAAAAATAAGTATTCCTCAATTTGGCCAATCTCAGGAAACCGAAAGTTTAAATGTGGCCACGGCAACAGCAATTTTCCTTAGTGAATTCCGAAGAAAATAAACTTTAGGTTTTCAGAAAAAAGGCTTGAATTTTATCGAATCTTGCCTGGTAGTCTAGAATTACTGATGTGAAAAATTAAAAAAATCTTCAGCGATAATTTACTGAAAAGTAAAGTTTAAAAATATCGCCCTGGTCTCCATTTTATCGATATTTCCAGTGAATCTTCCATCATTAGGAGCATCATCGCGAATTAACTCGTCATTAAATCCAAATACCCCACGAATAGAAGGCGTAAATTTGAAGTAATACAGGTAAAAATCGATACCAAAGCCAATTTCCCAATTGTAATTATTGGTGGTCATTCTAAATTGCCCAGCATAATTATCGTCGGTTTTATCTTCATTACTGGAAAGGTTGGCTGAATATGAAACGCCGCCAATCAAAAATGGCCTAAAGTTATTTAAGCGATTGGTGTTTATTTTTAGCAATAGCGGAACATGAATATAGGTAGAATTGATTTCGCGATACCTGTTTTCTTCGTTTACACCGTTTCCTAAAGGAAAATAAAATCCTCGGGAAGCAAAATTAACACCCGGTTGCAATCGTAGATCAAGATTTTTATGAAGTTTTAAGTTTCCTAAAAGACCAACATTAAAACCAATATTTCTTTGTACGGCTACTTCGCGACCGGTACGCGGACTGCTATCGTACTCGTTATATTTAAAGTTGAAATCGTACGAATTGAAACCTAAAAAATAACCCCACGACCATCGTTTATTATCGATATCTACACTTTGCTGCACTTTTTCTTTCGAGAAAAGCTGTGCCTGCGCTTGTGTAAATGAAAATAAAATGATGAATAGTAAGAAATATCGTTTCATACAATTACCTTGATAATTACTTAGATGCATTATAAATGGTAGCAACTCCTAAAGTTTGTGGATCACTTGCTACATTTATAAACCCAATTTTCTTTAAAATATTGTTGAATTTTTCTCCGTATGGGAATTCTGCCGCACTTTTACTTAAATACGTATAGGCTTCCTTATCTTTAGAAAACAATTTTCCAATAGTAGGCAAGATCAAACTGCTGTAAAATTTATAACCCTGTTTGAAGGGAAATTTAGTAGGAACCGAAGTTTCTAAAACAATAAACAATCCGCCTTTTTTAAGCACACGGTAAATTTCTGATAGGCCAAGTTCTAAGGTCTCAAAGTTTCTAACTCCAAAAGCAACCGTGATCACATCAAAAGAATTATCCTCGAAAGGTAAAGCTTCAGAGTCTCCCTGGATCATTTCAATCTGAGTTTGCAGGTTTTTGGACATAATTTTTTTACGACCAACCTTAAGCATTCCTTCAGAAAGATCTAAACCAACGATCTTTTTAGCATCGGCAGCTTCAGCGATCTGGATGGCAAGATCTCCGGTTCCGGTAGCAATATCCAAAACAGTTTCTGGCCGGTGGTCTTTAACCATTTGCACCACCTTTTTTCTCCAGCTCACATCTGTACCCATAGAAATTACACGATTTAAACCATCGTAATTACCAGAGATGTTATCAAACATTTTCTCTACCTGCTGCTTTTTGCTTTGCGAAGAACCTTGATACGGAGTAACTTTTTTGCCCATTTTTGCAATTTTGGCTCAAAGATAAGTTTTATAGAATAATTTGTAGATAAACATTTCTGAATTGTTCTTATCTCCTCAGTTTTAGGTTTATTCAAAAATAACTTACATTTGCTACTTCTTTACAATTTTAAGCTGTTATATGAAGATAATTATCGCCGGCGCGGGTGAAGTGGGCTTTCATTTAGCTAAATTACTTTCTTTTGAATCACAGGACATTACCCTAATCGATCCTAATCGGGATAGGTTGCAGTATGCAGATACGCATCTGGATATTCGTACCATAAAAGGAGATGCCAGTTCGATCGCGATTTTAAAGGAAGCGCAGGTAAAATATACCGATATGCTAATTAGTGTAACTTCTAGCGAAGCGACTAATATTACAGTTTGTGTTTTAGCGAAACAGCTTGGTGCAATGCGAACGATTGCCCGAATTTCGAATACCGAATTTTTGGAGAAAAAAGAAGAGATTGGTTTTACCCAGTTTGGGATAGACGAATTAATTTCTCCGGAAGCCTTAGCGGCGCGTGAAATTGGATTATTGCTGAACCAGTCGGCTTTTAACGATTCTTACGAGTTTGAAGAAGGAGCGCTAACCATGATTGGTTTAAGTTTATCAAGAACGGCGCGTTTTGTAGGGAAAACAGTGAAGGAAGCAGCCAGGATATTTCCGCAGCTCAACTTTGTACCCATTGCGATCCAGCGTTTTGGAACGCAGTATACTTTAATTCCGCGTGGAGATACTCAATTTAAAGAAGGAGATCAGGTATATTTTATCACGCTTAAAAGTGGGGTAGAAGAATTATATAAACTTACCGGAAAAACCAAACAGGAAATTAAAAGTGTAATGATCCTGGGCGGTAGTAAGATTGGGCGAAAAACAGCCCGAGATCTATGCCGAAATAACTTCAACGTTAAACTTGTTGAAACTAATAAAGATAAAGCCTACGATCTTGCAGACGAGTTGCCCAATACTTTGATTATTCATGGCGATGGGCGTAATGTAGAATTGCTGGAAGAAGAAAACATTCACGATATGGATGCTTTTATCGCTGTTACCGGTAATTCTGAAACCAACATCATGTCCTGCCTGGTAGCCAAATCTAAAAGTGTAAAGAAAACGATCTCTTTAGTTGAAAATATGGATTATTTTCAGTTAAGTCATTCTATAGGAATCGATACACTAATCAATAAAAAACTTCTGGCCGCTAATAATATCTTTAGATATATACGAAAAGGAGAAGTGGTTGCTATGACTAAGCTGAACAATATGAATGCCGAGCTGTTGGAATTTATTGTGAAGCCGGGATCTCAGGTAGCCGATAAAAAGATAAAAAATCTTGATTTCCCTCGTTCAGCAATAATCGGTGGAATTATTCGTCATGGCGAAGGAATTATCGCTTTAGGTGAATTTTTAATTAAACCCGGCGACCGAATTGTGGTGTGCTGTCTTCCAAGATCTATTAAGAAGGTTGAAAAATTATTCCTGTAATGCCAAAATTAAACTTTAAGGTCATTTTGCATGTCATGGGGCTGCTGTTAATTTGTAACGGTGGTTTTATGTTGCTATCGGTACTTATTAGTTTTATTTATAAAGATGGCGTAACGCTCGGGATGTCTGCCGCAGCTTTGGTGACCTTGCTTATTGGTACGCTACTCATGTTTACCACTCGTGGCCATAGAAAAGAATTAAAAGTACGAGAGGGTTATATTATTGTAAGTTTTGGCTGGATCTTTATGGCGCTAAGTGGTTCGTTACCTTATGTGATGACCAAAGCGATACCAGATTTTACCAATGCTTTTTTCGAAACCATGTCTGGTTACACCACAACTGGTGCATCTATTTTAAATGATATTGAATCCATACCGAAAGGAGTTTTATTCTGGCGAAGCTTAACCCACTGGATAGGAGGGATGGGAATCATCGTTTTGGCGATTGCTATTTTACCTTTATTGGGAATAGGAGGAATGCAGTTATTTGCTGCGGAATCTCCCGGGCCAAGTGCAGATAAACTGAAGCCAAGAATTACCGATACGGCAAAGCGATTATGGTTAATTTATGTAAGTTATACTGCTGCTGAAACACTTTTGTTAATGCTTGCAGGGATGGACTTTTTTGATGCTATAAACCACGCATTTAGTACCTTATCGACTGGAGGATTTTCAACCAAAAATGCCAGTATGGCCTATTGGAACGATAATCCAATGATACAGTATATTATCATTCTATTCATGTTTCTGGCGGGTAGTAACTTTGTGATGAGCTATTTTGCGTTTAAAGGTCGTGTGCAACGTGTTTTGCAGGACGATGAGTTTAAATGGTACCTCTATTTTGTAGGAGCTTTTACTATAATTTCATCGCTAATTGTATATTTTCAGGCAGATGTTTCACTATCTTCTATCGATCATCCAATGGTTTGGGGAGAAGGCGAAAGTGCTTTTAGACATTCTTTATTCCAGGTGTTAACGGTTATTACGACCACTGGATTTGTATCAGCAGATTTTACGATGTGGACGCCTTTCTTAACGATCTTTTATTTTGGAATGTTCTTTCTTGGTGGTTGTGCCGGGAGTACGGCCGGGGGTGTAAAAGTGATGCGCCATATTATTATGATTCGTAATGGATTTATCGAATTTAAACGTACGCTTCATCCCAATGCGATCTTGCCGGTGCGCTTCAATAAAAAGTCGATTAATAGTGATATTGTATTTAATATCCAGGGATTTTTTATCCTTTATATGTTATCTTTTATTATTGGTGCGGTGGTTTTAGCTGCTTTAGGTTTGGATTTTGAAACTGCTATTGGTGGCGCGGCTTCTTCTTTAGGAAATATTGGTCCTGCATTTGGAGCTTTGAGCCCTGTAAATAACTTTGATCTGTTACCAGATTTTGGTAAATGGTGGTGTTCTTTTTTAATGCTTATAGGAAGATTAGAATTATTTACCGTTCTAATTATCCTCACCCCATTCTTCTGGAGAAATCGGTAAGTTTCTATTTACTCGATAATCGAGATTAAATGCTCTGAGGCTTGCATCGATATAAAGACAACGTTCGAGAAAATGCCTCACTGGTTTGCACTGAGGTAGTTTATTTTAAAACTCAGGTTGAGATAATAATAGAAGACTTAAATTATATAAAATTATATGCATAAAAAAACCGGCATTAGCCGGTTTTTTTAATGTTTGCTTTTCAGAAAATAAAACTATTCAGATAAAGCAGATTTTATTCTTTTTAATGCTTCTTCGATCTGTGCTTCGCTTGCTGCGTAAGAAATTCGAATACATTCTGGATTACCAAAAGCATCACCGGTAACAGTTGCTACGAGGGCTTCTTCTAATAAGAACATAGAGAAATCTGTTGCATTATTTATGGTATGCCCTTTAATTGTTTTTCCGAAGTAAGAAGAAATATTTGGGAATACATAAAAAGCACCTTCTGGCTCTGTAGTTTCAAAACCTTCGATTTCGTTTAATAGATCGATAATTAGCTTTCTTCTGGTTTTAAAAGTATCTACCATATAGCTAATCTTACTAACTGGAGCTTCTAAAGCAGTAATTACAGCTCTTTGAGCGATACAGTTTGCGCCACTGGTTACCTGTCCCTGTAATTTATTACAAGCACGAGCTATCCATGCAGGAGCACCAATATAACCAATTCTCCAACCCGTCATCGCAAAAGCTTTAGCTACACCATTTACGGTAACAGTACGATCGTACATGTCTTCAAATTCTGCCATAGAAGCATGACCACCAATGTAGTTGATGTGCTCGTAGATTTCGTCACTTACAATGATAATATCAGGGTGCTTCGCTAATACATCGGCTAAAGCTCTAAGCTCTTCTTTAGTATATACCATTCCACTTGGATTACATGGAGAGCTATACCAAAGCATTTTAGTTTTAGGAGTAATTGCAGCTTCAAGTTGTTCTGGAGTCATTTTAAAATTAGACTCTAGCGTTGTAGGTACTTCAACAGGAGTACCTTCTGCAAGTTTTACGATTTCAGCATAACTTACCCAGTAAGGGCATGGTAAAATAACTTCGTCACCAGGATTAAGCATAGCTAAAGCTACGTTAGCTAAAGATTGCTTTGCACCTGTAGAAACCACGATCTGAGGATAGGTGTAGGTTAAGTTATTATCTCTTTTGAATTTAGTAATAATAGCATCCTTAAGCTCTACATATCCATCGACTGGCGTGTACGAGTTGTAATCGTCATTGATAGCTTGAATAGCGGCATCTTTAATGAAATCTGGTGTATTAAAATCTGGCTCTCCAAGTGAAAGCCCGATCACATCCTTACCTTCAGCTCTTAATTCACGCGCTTTCGCTGCCATTGCTAGCGTTTGCGAGGTTGCTAAATTGTTAATCCTGTTAGAGAGTTTTTCTTGCATTTTAAAATGATTAATAAATAAGTATTAAGACGATATTGCAGGCTTTGTTCCCATTTCTTTTAAATATTTAAAATGGGCGATAATCGCTGCGCGTGTGGTTTTGTATTCGTTGTATGGTAAATTACATTCCCTTGCCGTTTCTTTTACGATCTCTGCGATCTTCGAATAATGGATATGGCTAATATTTGGGAAAATATGATGTTCTACCTGATGGTTTAAGCCACCGGTAAACCAGTTTACTATTTTGTTTTTGGTTGAAAAATTAACAGTGGTAAATAATTGATGTATTGCCCATGTGTTTTTCATCGAACCTGTATTATCTGGTAGAGGCATATCGGTTTCTTCAACAACGTGGGCCAATTGAAACACTACACTTAAAATTAGACCTGCGGTATAATGCATTACAAAAAAGCCAATCAAAATCTTCCACCAAGCAACCGATAAAATAAGCATTGGTAGGACGATCCAAACCGATACATATATCAATTTAGTAATCGCAACAGTACTCCATTGCTTTATTGGATTCGGCATTTTTCCGTAAGAAAGTTTTCTTTTTAAGTATCTTTTTGTTTGCTTAAAATCTGTGGTAATCGCCCAGTTAAAAGTTAAAAGTCCATATAAAAAGATAGAATAATAATGCTGAAATTTATGAATTCTGTGCCATTTGGCATGTTTTGAAAAACGAATGATCCTACCCGCATCTAAATCCTCATCATGTCCATGGATGTTGGTATATGTATGATGAAGCACATTGTGTTGCACCTGCCAGTTATAAACATTCCCTGCAAGGATGTAAATGGTGCCTCCCATAAATTTATTTACCCATTTTTTGGAAGAGTAAGAGCCGTGATTTCCATCGTGCATAATATTCATTCCTACTCCTGCCATTCCTATCCCCATAACGATGGTAAGTAAAAGCATCCACCATTGGGAAATGTTGAGAGTGAGAATAAGGAAATATGGCGTTAAAAATAGCGAAAACATGATCGCAGCTTTTAAATGTAATTGCCAGTTTCCTGTTTTTTTGATGTTATTTTCTTTAAAATAACTGTTTACTCGCTTATTTAGGGTTCTAAAAAATTTTGCAGAATCCTTGCGAGAGAATCTTATATGTGGTTGTGATAAATCCATTTTTAAACTTAAACTATAGTCAAAGGTAAAATATTATACTTTCGAAACGAATTAAATAGCCACTTTAATACTAAATTTCTAATTTTGTTCAAAATTTGATCAGTTGGAATTAATCAGGAAATATTTTGACGGACTAAGTCCGCAGCAAATAACTCACTTCGAAAACTTAGAAGATCTTTATAAAGATTGGAATCTTAAAATTAATGTGGTAAGTAGAAAGGATATAGACGAATTGTATCTGCGTCATGTTTTACACTCTTTAGGGATTGCAAAAGTGCAAAAATTTAATCCAGATTCGCACATTCTTGATGTTGGGACTGGAGGTGGTTTTCCAGGAATACCTATGGCTATTCTTTTTCCTGAAGTGAACTTTCATTTAGTAGATTCTATTGGTAAAAAAATGAAGGTAGTAGAAGAAGTCGTTGCAGGTTTGGGGTTAAAAAATGTAAAAACCACGAACGATCGTGTTGAAAATGTCGATGGACATTACGATTTTATCATTAGTAGAGCAGTAGCCGCAATGCCAACTTTTGTGCGATGGACAAAAGGTAAAATTGCTAAAAAAAGCAATCATGAATTGAAGAACGGAATTCTCTATTTGAAGGGAGGAGATCTTTCAGAAGAACTGGCAGATTATCAAACCGCCAAGATCTATAAGCTAACCGATTATTTTGAAGAAGATTTTTTCGAAACCAAAAAAGTGGTGCATTTGCCACTAAAGTATAAAGGCTAAAATAAAGCGGAGAAGTTACTCCGCTTTTTTGTTTTTATAACTTCAAGAACTACAAAAAATAGTCTAAATTTATCTAATATCGATAGGACGTAATTCGATAATTTTTGGAAGTGTTTTTTAAACTTCGCTTCTAGAACAAATTAGTTCCTAACAAATTTTAAGTTGGTGACTCCTTTTTCTGTAAAGAGTTTAAGGATATAAACGGCAGAACTCATCTTGTTTTCCATCGGGATATAGATCTCTTCGATAACTGGTACTTCATTGAATTCTTTGATCAAACTTCCATTAATATTGTAAATAAGAATTCGGTCTATTTTCATGAATTCCGGATTTTCAAGGTAAACGCTTTCTTCATCAGAAAGGTAAGCTATGTTGAAATGCCCGGTAGGCTCATCTTCTTCGTCTTCAGCTTCATCTTCATCAGGTATCTCTGGTTTTTGAGGATCTTCCGTATTATCATCTGTGTCCTCGCTATCGTCATCTTCATCATCAGAATCATCAGGGTTTTCTGTGTCATCATCATCTTCTTCTTCCTCTTCTTCGGAATCCCCATTATCCTCGCCATCGTCTTCCTCTTCTTCATTGTCTTGCTCTTCTTCGGAATCATCTTCTTCTTCCTGATTTTCTAATTTCTGAAAAGTAATGGCAAATCTATTATTGTGATATCCACTATCTATCGTAGCAATATATTTTTCGGCCCTTAGGTCAAAATAAGTGCTATCACTGCGATCCAGAAGATAGATTTCTTTTTCTGAAGGAATGTTCTCTAAAGAGTCGATTTCAATATAAAATTCATTTGCTGAAGTAACTAAAATTCCCAGATCCAGCATACGATCTTTATTGAAATCTGGCACTCCCTGAATTACCAACGGCTCATTGTCTAACAGCCAAAACATGTCTTCACGCTGGCGGTCGTAAAGCGGGGCATCATAGCCAAGATCGAAGCCAGAGGTTGTATTGTCGTCGGCCCCCACAACGATCTGACGATTAATTCCTCCTGGAGATCTAAAATTCAATCTAATTTTTTGACGCTCATCAGCCTTCAGTTCTACACTAGCATTTTTCATAAAAACACTCTCCGGTCTCAAAAACTGAGATTCTTCTTCTGCGCCTTCTTTTTTAAAGACTCTTTGTCCGTTTCTAAAAAGAATATCTCCTGCAGTTATAGTAACATTACTGTTAGGATTATTTAAATAGCTACTAACAAAGAAGCCCTGCCCAACGGGTATATATCTTCCCGGCATTCTATCACTTTGAGCATTTGTTGCGTTAATTCTTTCGTCTGTTGCAACTGCTGGTACACTTCCTATTAAATTTAGAGTAGCATACCCACCCACATAATCTTGTAAGTAGTGAGAATTACTTTGTCCAAAATGATCCCAAAAATAAATAGCTCCATTAAATAAATTTTTATCTCCGGTAGCACCGTTAACAGAACCGCTATCTAAATTATCTAAGATAAATTGCTCAGCATCTATTGCTGAAGGATAAGGATTCCCAATAAGGAAATTTTCATCTGGTTGTATTGCTAAGGTTATATTGCCATTGTTAGGTAGACCTGTAAATGTATAATTTTGAAGCGACGAGATATCTACTGAACCAGAGGTTCCTTTCATAGTATAACCTTCACCAGCGCTTAATGTAGTGTTTTGGTCTATTTGTTTCCAACCAGCGTAGGTTGCAGTTTGATGAAAAGTATTCAGCCAGTAAGTACTAATTCTTTTTTCTCCGGAATAACTTCTAGAATCTGCCCAGGTATATTGTCTCTTAAAAGAGATGTCCTGAATTTTATTTGGATCTGTGCCGTCCTTAAGAACTTCAGCAATCGTATAACCGGAATTTGCGGCATTTGTACTAACTGGTGATGACCAATAGTTATAGTTATAGGAATTTGCTGTTCCTTGTTGATCTCGAAGAATATTTCCCGTACTATTTGGATCGAGTACACTACCTTCGGTTTGAATAAGTTGAGATTCGCCATTTAGGTCGATCACTCCATCTAACCTCAAGTAATCTGTAACGATCAATGGATTACCTGCGCTACCTCCCGGGGGATTGGTTCCGTTGATATCTAAGGTGTCTGAAATTGATATCAAGCCAAGTAATTGTAATGCTTGAGTACTGTTAGTATAAGGATAGAAAATATGTTTAGAAATCTCGACAATATTCCAGTCGATTGTTGTGTTTCCATCGATTCCATATGCTCCAGGAGCTTTCCAAACCTGCCTTTCTGATATTTCTTTTTGGTTGATTACAGAAGCTAATCTCCAGGTGGCGTCATTGGTCCAATCCAAACCTTCTTCATTTAGTACATATGGAAGTGGCGCTGTATTTTCCTGAGAGGAATTAATATTTCTCATCAGGCCACTGGTATTGTTACCTGTAAAATCTGGGGTTACACCATCAGCAAGTGCTTCAGAATTTCCTATAAGCTGATAATAGGCATCAAGGTTGGTCCAGCTTAGATCACCAGGTACATCTAAAGGGATTACGGTTCCCCTAAGTGGATTACTATTTACCTGTATTCTTTGATTCATTAAAAATCTAAGTTGCTTTTCGGTAAGGCTTTTATTCCAAATTCTTAGTTCTTCGATCCATCCGTCAAAATAATTCGATGGTACATCTGGATCTGCACTATTGTAAATTGCACCAATGATAAATGGAGCAGCGTTATCTTCAGGTAAGTTTGCGCTTCGGCTGGAGAGTCGTACACCATCTACATAAAGGCGTATAGTTCCATTTTCGTAAATAACGGCAACATGATGCCAAATTCCCTGGGTAATACGATAGGAAGTAGAAATCGAATTACCATTCCATCGAAATGCTGGTGAACCTCCATTGATCACAAAATCATATCCGCCAGTATTAAAATTTTGAATGTCTTTTTTAGCTAATATTGTCTTGGTGCCGGTACTATTCTCGGCTTTGATCCAGGCTTCTACTGTGAATGCTTCCTTATCATTCATGTCGAATGAATCGCCCATTAAGATATGATCATCTACACCATCAAAATCCAAAGTGCTGCAATCAGCCGACATTTTTAAATTAAGTTCGTCGTAATTAGAACAATTTTCATTAAAAATGGTCCATCTTAATACATACTCACCTTCATCACCGCTAAAATCTGAGTTTGGATTTGTAGCATCGCTAAAGCTGTAATTTCCCGGACCGCTTTCTACCGTCCAGATTCCCGAGCCAACTTCAGCTGTATTTGCTTGGAGAGTAGTTTCATAATAACCACAACCCAATTCCTGATCACTTCCGGTAATTGCCTGTGTAAGTTGCTCTGGTTCGATAATCGTAATGGTTTCTATCGCCTGGCATTGATTGCTATCTATAACAGTTACGGTGTATTCTCCAGGATCAAGACCAGCTAAAGTTTTACTTGTAGAGCCTGCAGCATCATTCCATAAGTATTCATAAGGATCAACACCTTCTGCAGTATATGGAGTTCCTCCAGTTGGATTTACAGTGACACTTGCTTTACCACCGTAACACACTGGTTGCTGAATATCGAATTCCATTGATATCGGCGTGTCTGGTTGTGTTATAGTTACTGTTGGAATTTGGAAAACGGTTCCTTCAGCATCTCTTACCCAAACATCGTAATCTCCAGCTTTCAGAATTCTAAAAACATTATCAGATTGATAACCACCATTTGCATTCGATTTGCTGTACTGATATGGAGCTCTACCACCAGAAGCCTGTACTGTAATAGTACCAAGTTCAGAATCAAAACAATTTAGCTGATTTGGTGTTGCCTGAGCATACAATGGTGTGAAAATTATTTCCTGATTATTTGTAGAAAAACATTTTGGGTTTTGACTTTGCCCACAGGATCTTTTTTTCTGATTGGAATAAGTAAGATAAATATTGTCTATCGAAACTTTATCACCGCAACTATAATTTATAGGAATTGCTCTTGCTTCAGAAGGTATGGCCTGTTCTTCGTAAAAACATCCATTTTCTTTTGTAACCGTTGTAATTCCCGTTTCCAGACTGGTAACGCTATAGGTAAATTCAGCATAAAGAGAATATCTGGTAGGGTTTTGATCTAAGCGAACGTAAATATATTTTTGTTCGCCATCATTACAGTTAGAAGAGTTTACCCTGTTCCCGTTTGCATCCCCAATATAGTAGCCTACAAGGCTAAAATCGTTTGACCCACAATTGTCTACATAGCATTCACCAACATATTGGTAGTAAATAAAGTCTTTACTTATACCTTCTGCATCAGTTACTGTAAGGGTAATGGTTCTATTTCCTTCATTTGGATAGGTCACTCTATGCGGTCCTATCCCTGAATTAGATGAGTATGTGCCATCGCTATCAAAATCCCAGGTGTAGGTATAAGGAGCAACTCCACCTTCGGCACTTCCATCTAATACCTCAAAATATGAGGTTCTAATACTGTCTTCTCCTTCACATATCGAAGTTGGTAAAACTTGCGCTCTTAAGATTTCATTTACCCGAACATCAATAGTCTCACTACAGCCATTTCTATCCACAACAGTTAAGGTGTAGTCTCCAGATGCCAGATCTGAAGCTCTTCGTGTTGTGGCAATAATAGTCGAGTTTCCTGCAAGTCGCCACTGATATGTGTAACCTGCTGTACCACCAGTAACATTGGCCGTAGCACTACCAGTATTAGAATTAAAAACTGTTGTCCTGGTTGTTGAAGCTGTAACTGAAAGTGCTGCTGTGGGTTGCGTAATTGTTACATTTTCAGCAATGATTCTTTCACACTCTAGATTATTTTGATCTCTAAGTTTTAAGATATAGGTTCCAGTAGAAAGGTTGCTGAAGTTAGGAGAACTTTTCCAGGTATTTCCATTATCGATGCTATACTCATAAGCACCACTGCCGCCAGAAACACCAGTGAAATCTATGCTTCCAGATGTTCCGCCAAAACAGGCAACATTGGTGGTGTTGTAGCTAGAATTAAGCCTGTCTGGCTGTGATACATTGGCAATTTGTTGAAAAGAGCAATTATTTGCATCTCTTATAAAGACCGTGTAGTTTTCAGATGATAAATTTGCGAATGTTTTACCAGATTGGAAATTGATATTGTCTATTGAGTATTCGTAAGGAGCAGTTCCGCCGGTAATATTTCCAACTATGATCTCTCCGGTAGCAGTGCCATAACAGGAAACATTGGTAATTGTAGGTGCCGTTGCTGAAATCGAACTAGGCTCTATAATTTCAATATCTTCTGAAATTTCACAATTATTAGCGTCGATTACGGTAAGCTTATAACTTCCTGCAGCTAAATTTGTAAAATCTCCGTCAGATTGAAAACTTATTTCATCAATACTATAACTATAAGGCTGCGTTCCGCCTGAAATAGTTCCTGCTGAAATTGACCCATCATTACCACCAAAACAAGAAACATTTTCGGTAATCGCTGCCGTCATAGCTAATTGATCTGGCTGCGTAATTTCAATTTCTTCTGAAATGGAGCAGTTATTAGCATCACGCACAGTCAGTGTATAATTTCCAGCGGTAAGATTTTCGAAAGTTGCATTAGTAAAGAAATCAGTTCCATTTATGGAATATTGGTAGGGGGCTGTTCCGCCTGAAATCGTTCCTGCTGAAATCGATCCATTATTACCACCAAAACAAGAAACATTTTCGGTAGTTGCCGGAATCATTGCTAACTGATCTGGCTGAGTAATTTCAATTTCTTCTGAAATGGAGCAGTTATTTGCATCACGCACTATTAGTGTATAATTTCCAGTGGAAAGATCTTCGAAAGTTGAAGTTGTAAAAAAATCGGTTCCGTTTATCGAATATTGATACGGAGCTGTTCCGCCTGAAATCGTTCCTGCCGAAATCGATCCATTATTACCACCAAAACAAGACACATTTTCGGTAGTCGCTGCCGTCATCGATAACTGATCTGGCTGCGTAATCTCAATATTTGTTGAAATTGCACAATTATTTGCATCACGAACGGTGAGTGTGTAATTTCCTGCAGAAAGATCTTCAAAAGCTGAGCTTGTAAAAAAATCGGTTTCGTTTATCGAATATTGATACGGAGCTGTTCCGCCTGAAATCGTTCCTGCTGAAATTAATCCATCATTGCCACCAAAACAAGACACATTTTCGGTAGTTGCCGGAATCATTGCTAACTGATCTGGCTGAGTAATTTCGATATTTGTTGAAATCGAGCAGTTATTTGCATCACGCACTATTAGTGTATAATTTCCAGCGGTAAGATTTTCGAAAGTTGCATTAGTAAAGAAATCAGTTCCATTTATGGAATATTGGTAGGGGGCTGTTCCGCCTGAAATCGTTCCTGCTGAAATCGATCCATTATTACCACCAAAACAAGAAACATTTTCGGTAGTCACCGGAGCCATGGTTAACTGATCTGGCTGCGTAATCTCGATATTCGTTGAAATCGAGCAGTTATTTGCATCACGAACGGTGAGTGTATAATTTCCTGCGGAAAGATCTTCAAAAGCTGAGCTTGTAAAAAAGTCAGTTCCATTTATCGAATATTGATAAGGAGCCGTTCCACCTGATATTGTTCCTGCTGAAATTAACCCATCATTGCCACCAAAACAAGAAACATTTTCGGTAGTCACCGGAGCCATGGTTAACTGATCTGGCTGTGTTATTTCGATATTCGTTGAAATCGAGCAGTTATTTGCGTCGCGTACCGTCAGTGTATAATTTCCTGCGGAAAGATCTTCGAAAGTTGAATTTGTAAAAAAATCACTTCCATTTATCGAATATTGATAAGGTGTGGTTCCGCCTGAAATTGTTCCTGCGGAAATCGATCCATCAATACCACCAAAACAAGAAACATTTTCGGTAGTTGCAGCCGTCATTGCTAACTGGTCTGGCTGCGTAATTTCAATTTCTTCTGAAATGGAGCAGTTATTAGCATCACGCACCGTCAGCGTGTAACTTCCTGCATTTAGATCTTCAAAAGTTGAATTTGAAACAAAATCAATCCCATTTATCGAATATTGATAAGGTGGAGTTCCTCCCGAAATAGTTTCTGCTGAAATCGAAGCGTCATTACCACCAAAACAAGAAACGTTTGATGAGGTGAAAGACTCTATTAAAAGTTCGTTTGGCTGAATTATGGTAATAGATTCACTACCGCTATTTCCTGCATCGTCTGAAACAGATACTACATAGGTTCCTGCCTCAAGATTTTCGATGTCTTCTTCAGAAGAGTTAAACGAATTAGGGCCAGTCCACGTAAACGTATAATTTCCATCGCCGCCCGAAATGTCAAGATCAATACTTCCGTCGTTGGCATTAAAACAACTTAGATTTACCTGAGAAGATGTGATAATAAGATCCTCTTCCAGTCCAAAAGAATCAGATTGGTTTGATAGGAATATTATAAAAAATAGACCCAGTATTAAAATAGTACCGGGGAAAGTAGTTTTCTTCATAGGCATCACAGCTTATGTTTCTTCAACTTTACTATTTTAATTTAAAGAACAGTTGTTTACAAACATTTGTATGAAACTAAAATTTCATTCGGCGAATGTAATATTTTTATTTAAGAAAATCGATAAAAGGTTGATTTTTAGGTTTAAGTGTTATGTTTAATTGTGAATTTTTCCATTTATTTTATATAATTTAAGATTTGTTTAATTTCATTTTAGCTTAATAAAATACTAAACAAAAAAGGTCGCCTATCTAGGCGACCTTAAATCAAATACTTATATGATAAAGATTACTCTTTCATAAAAGGGTATTTATAATCTGTTGCAGGAACAAAGGTTTCTTTTATTAATCTAGGAGAAATCCATCTCATTAAATTAAGTTTAGATCCTGCTTTATCGTTAGTACCACTACCTCTTGCTCCACCAAATGGTTGTTGTCCTACAACGGCACCTGTTGGTTTATCATTAATATAGAAGTTACCGGCAGCATTTTGTAAAATATCTGTTGCTTTAGCAGCTTCGTATCTATCACCAGAGAAAACACCACCTGTAAGTGCGTATTGACTTGTATTATCTACTACATGAAGTGTTTCTTCCCATTTTTCATCCTCATAAACATAAATAGTTACTACAGGGCCAAAAAGTTCTTCTTCCATTGTAGTATAATGTGGATCTTTAGCTAACACTACTGTTGGTTCTACAAAATAACCTACAGATTTATCATAATTACCACCAACAACGATCTCTGCGTCATCATCTTTTTTCACTTTTTCGATATAAGACGCTAATTTATCGAAAGAACGTTCATGAATCACAGCAGTGAAGAAATTGGTGAAATCTTCTGGAGATCCCATCTTAATAGATTGAACATCCTCTACTAAGAAGTCTTTAATTTCTGGCCATAAACTTTTTGGTAGATAAACTCTGGATGCTGCACTACATTTTTGTCCCTGGAATTCAAAAGCTCCTCTGGTAATTGCAGTAGCAACTTGTTTTGGGTTAGAAGTTGGATGAGCAATAATAAAATCTTTACCTCCTGTTTCACCAACAATTCTAGGGTATGATTTATATTTATCGATGTTGTTTCCAATCTTAGCCCAAATGTTTTTGAAAACAGCTGTACTACCTGTGTAGTGAATACCTGCAAAATCTGGACTTTCAAGTACAGTGTCGGTGATCATTTCTGGATCTCCCATTACCATATTAATTACACCATCTGGTACACCTGCTTCTTTAAATACATCCATTAATATTTGAGCAGATAGCATTTGGCTGTCACTTGGTTTCCAAACAGCAACGTTACCCATTAATGCAGCACTAGTTGGTAAGTTACCAGCAATTGCAGTAAAGTTAAATGGCGTTACAGCATATACAAATCCTTCTAAAGGTCTATATTCAACGCGGTTCCAACATCCGTCTGAAGAGTTTGGTTGTTCATTGTAAAGTTCTGTCATATACTCTACATTGAAGCGCAAAAAGTCACAAATCTCTGCAGCCGAATCAATTTCTGCCTGGAAGATCGTTTTAGATTGTCCTATCATTGTAGCTGCATTCATCTTTTGGCGATATGGGCCAGAGATTAGATCTGCAGCTTTTAGAAATACAGCAGCTCTTTGTTCCCACTCTAGTTTAGCCCATTTTTTACGAGCTTCAAGAGCAGTTTCAATTGCTTGTTCAATATGTTTTTTTTCAGCTAAATGATAAACGCCACACTCATGTTTGTGATCGTGAGGGGGGGTGATAGTAGCAGTTTTACCTGTTCTAATTTCTTCAGAACCTATGTAAAGAGGTACATCAAATTTTGTATTGTACAACTCTTTATATGTTAATAATACTTCTTCTCTTTCTGGTGTTCCCGGAGCGTAAGATTTTACTGGCTCATTTTCAGCTTTAGGAACGTGAAAAAATCCTTTTCCCATGTTATTGTATCTAGTTTTTATAGGTTTTTAAATCAATCTAAAGGTAAAAAAATAATAAGGATTTAAATCAATTAGACAGCGGTTTTAAGTAAGCTTAACTTTTTTCGTAAATTCAGCTTTCTGTTTAAGAAAAAATTATGTGTACAGTAAGTATTTTTCCGCAGGAAAAGCATTTAAAATCCTTTGTATTAAGCTTTAACCGCGACGAGGCGATGGAACGACAAACTTATCCTCCCAAAAAGGATAATGTTAATGGATGTGAAATGTTATTCCCAAAAGATGCGGTTGCCGGAGGTACCTGGCTGGGTGTAAGCGAACACAAACGTTTAGTAGGGATTATGAACGGAGAATTTAAAGCGCATAAACGCAATCCGCCTTACCGAAAAAGCAGGGGAGTGGTGGTGAAAGAATTTTTAGCTGCGGAAGATGTGAAAATGTATGCTGAAAACTATGATTTTGAAGGTATCGAGCCTTTTACAATGCTTTGTGTTGACTGGTCTTCAGATCTAATAATTATTGAAATGGTTTGGGATGCAAAACGCTTGCATGTTAAAAATATACCTTTAAAACCTCGAATTTGGTCTTCTTCACCATTGTATAATTCAGCAATGAAAGAACAGCGAGTGAATTGGTTTAATGATTTTAGAAATGCAACTGAAACTACTTCTGAAATTACTGCGGAAGCGATCTGGGATTTTCATCATAAAGCAGGTGTTGGTGATGCAGAGATCGATCTTATTGTGGATCGCGGTTTTTTAAAAACTCAGAGTATCTCACAAATTGAAATTAGCGAAAAACGGAAGCAATTTAAATATGAAGAGTTGTCTACAGGAAAAATAACCACTATAGATCTTGAAGACCTAGTTTAGGGCAAATGGTGCACTCAATTTAAAAGATGGGATCTTCACTCTAAACTTACGAGTAGAAGTAAAATTTATCATATTATAATAACCGCTCATTGCACCAAAGGGAGTGTTTAAAAGACAACCACTTTGATAAGTATGCTTTTCGCCGGGTTTAATAACTGGTTTTTTGCCAATAACGCCTTCGCCTTCTACGGTTTCGGTCTTATTTAAAGCATCTTTAATTTTCCAGAATCTCGATTTTAGCTGAACGGAATCATTACTCTGGTTTTCGATCGTGATCTTATAGCCAAAGGCATATTTTACCTGATAGCGATCGTAAAGAATGCCATCGAAAAACGTCTGTACAGAAATTTTTATGCCTTTAGTAATTTGTTCAACCATAGTGATCTTTAAATAGTGATCTTTAAAAAATTGCGAACGAACCAAATATAGATATTAGTCCAACAATTAGGGCTAAGGTAAAAAATATTATGTTGAGAATCACAAATTTAACAATGGTTTTGAATTTTCCCTGCTCGTAAAATTTCCGCAGTCCCTGGTATAGGTAGCCTATAAAAATGATGTTAGCAATATTTACTGCGTAACTGTTTTTAGTGATCATGTCTATTATTAGAGCAACCCCATATAAGATAAAACACATACTTTGCGTGTGGAAGGCAAATGTGAGATGCTCCATATAATTATATTTTGATCGAATATAAAGCAAGCTTAAAAACAGCGTGAATATTGGTAAAAAGATAAATATGATGAAGGGAAGCTTACTTATTAAGTAGTTTAGAAAGAATTGGGGATTTTCTCGTACTACATTAAAATCCTTTACCTTTTTAAATAACCAGCGATTGTAAGCAGTGTTATCTAATTTTAATTCGGTTAGCGCCTGCTCTGAATTTGAAATTTGAGTTTCCTTTAAATAATGGTCAAATAACTTGATTTTTGCACTAAACGCATCATTTATAGACATAGTATCTATTTGCTGTTGCGTTACCAAATAATCTTTGTAGCTTTTCTTTTTACTAGACTTAATAATGGAGTCTAATTGTACGAACGGGTTACCTTCAAATTCGATATCTGCGTTATTTTTTTCGCTTAGTTTCTCTAATTCTGTAGTAATATCTTCTGGATCTTTATCAAGATTAAGACCGTCGAAGGTAGTATCGTAGCCGTAAATTAAAAAGAAAACAATAGCTGTGGTTAGGAAGAAACGATAAGGATTTACATAGCGCATCCTTTTTCCGTGGATGTAATCTTTAGAGATTTTCCCAGGTTTAAATAAGAGAATTCTCATCGTTCTTATAAACCTGGAGTCGTAGGCAAAAAGACCAGAAAAGAATTCAGAAAAGAAATCGCCTAGCGCAAGTTTTTTGGTCGAATTCAGTTGTCCGCAACTTGGACAAAATTTATGTTCTTCTTCTAAACTTCTTCCGCAGTTAAGGCATTCTTCACCGCGATACTTCACTAAAGCACGCTTAGATTTCATGTAATTATTTTGGTTGGTTAGTTGCTAATATTCTCGGAATTTGCCATTCCTATTCCTATGATCCTGTCGTACCTTCCTCCAATCTCGCGATAATAGATAAGCACATGATATTCATTTTCGGTTTCATCATAATTACCGCTAATAAAGCCATCATCTATGCTTCCATCCTTATTTACAAGAATGTATTTGTAATTATAGTATCCCTGCTTAAAAAGTCTAGCATTTTCGTAATATCCGGTTTCCTCGTTGTAATGAAGTGCTGTACTATTATCAATAGTGAAATTATTAAAATTTCCGTAAATATGTAACTTTCCTCCGTTTAAAGGTTCATAATTTTTTAGGTTGAAGTGAATCCAGGTATATTCAGCTTCGGTATCTATATTTTCAGCACCAAGTTGCCGAATTACAAATCCACCATTAATATCCGGATTATAAGTATACGGGGTTGTGGCCCTTGCAATATCACGATTTAAATAATGATGATAAAGTTGATCTACATCAATTCTTGCAATATCTGCTGTTGTAGCCCTAAGATCTTTAGTGTCGAATTGTAAATATTCGTTGCCACCCCAAAACGAAGTAGGTATATCGTAGCGATAAATTAATTCGTTGCCAACGGTATATTGAGGTTTGATATTTTTAATTGCAGTTTTTAGGTTTTTATTCTGAAGAATGAGAGGTTTTACCGTTTGATCTGGATTTCTTAAAAGAATATTTGGCGATTCTACTTTAAAGTTTACGACTTGTTTTGTGTCTATAAAATTGAGATCTCTGGCTCTTTTTATAGCTACTGAAACATTTGTTTTAGATTCGTAAATCATAAATTTTCTAGAGAAAACTAATTCTTCATTTTCATTGAAAACCTTGATCATGTAGTTGCCTGAAACCTTAAGTGCCTTTGTATATTGGTTTGGAATACTTAATTCATAATGAGAAAAGGGCTGAAGTGTATTGTATGAATTTTGATAATTCATAATACGTATGTCGTCTAAGCCTTCTAAATATTCATTTTTAGAAAGCTGGCTGGGCTGCCAATTGTAATCGTAGTGTTGTATTTCGTAATAATAATCTGCTTCGTCCCCAATAATATCATCAAATGTTAAATTTAACATTCCGTTTATTGGTATCGCTGGGTTGCCGTTATTTAGCGAATTTTCACCAAATAATTGTATCGTTCTTATATAATTTGGAGGTGTTTTTTCTTCAGCTATCTGCCCAATGGCAAGGCCTGTAAAGAATAAACATGCTATCAGAAAAATTAATTTATTCATCATTAAAAAATATGGGTAAATGTAGGTACAATTAATGTACCTGTTTTTAATGCTTCTTATTTTAACAATTGACTAAGCCGAAAAAACCTTAGTTTGTTGGGAAAAATCTCGTGAAAAATATAAATTTGCACGACTTTAAAATAAACTTTATAACATACACTCCATCCTATGTCAAAAGACATTCGAATTAAAAGAGGACTTACTCTACGATTAAAAGGGGAGGCGGAAAAACAAATAGTTGAGGCCCCAAGGTCCAAGACCTATGCGATTAAACCTCCAGATTTTCACTCAGTTGTTCCTAAAATGGTTCTTAAAGAAGGAGCCAAAGTATTAGCAGGAGACGAAATTTTCTTTTCTAAGTATACAGAAGAGGTAAGATTTACTTCACCGGTTAGCGGAACCCTGAAAGAAATTAAAAGAGCTGAAAAGCGCCGAATAGTTGAGGTGATTATCGAAGCCGATGCTACAGATTCTTACAAAGATTTTGGAAAACTTAATGCAGCGACCGCTCCGGCTGAAGCTGTTAAAGAAAAGATCCTTGCAAGTGGTTGCGGTGCTTTTATCATGCAACGTCCTTACGACATTGTTGCAGATCCAAAAGATACACCAAAGGCAATTTTTATCTCTGCCGTAACTACAGCACCTTTGGCTGCAGATTTGGGCTTTGTACTTAAAGACAAAGTAAAATCTTTCCAGGAAGGGATCTATGCTTTACAAAAACTTACACCAGGGAAAATCCATCTTTCTGTAGATGATTCTTCTTATCCTGTTCTTAAGGATATCGAAGGTGTAGAGTTGCATAAAGTTAGTGGGCCACATCCTGCCGGTAACGTAGGTGTTCAAATACATGAGATCGATCCTGTAAATGCAGGTGAGCGCGTATGGGTTGTAGGTGCAGATCATGTTCCTGTGATTGGTGATTTATTTTTAACTGGTTATTTTCAGCCAAAGAAAACAGTAGCAGTTGCAGGTAGCGAAGCTCAGGAAAGAAAATATTATGATGTAATTATTGGAGCGAATTCTGCAGATCTTATTGGTAATCAAATTCCAGATGACGTTCGTATCATTTCTGGTGATGTGCTAACAGGAGATCAGATTTCTAATAATCACTATTTAGGATTTTATCACAATACATTAACCTTAATTCCTGAAGGTAACAATTACAGAATGTTTGGATGGTTGCCTTTTACTTATAATAATATCCACTCTAATTCGAAAACATCACTATCCTGGTTGTTTCCGAAGAGAAAATACGAGCCAACAACTAACCTTCATGGTGAAGAACGTGCTTTAGTGGTAACAGGAGAAATGGAAGAAGTTTTTCCAATGGATATCTATCCAATGCAGTTACTAAAAGCATGCATGGCCGGGGATCTCGAAAAGATGGAAAATTTAGGGATCTACGAAGTAGCTCCTGAGGATTTTGCATTAATAGATTATGTAAACACTTCTAAACTAGAAGCTCAGGAAATCATTCGTCTTGGTTTAGATCTAATGATTACTGAAGTAGGATAAAAAGTTTAATTATGGAATGGATAAGACAACGATTAGATAAATTTAAAGAGCCTTTTGGTAAAGGGAAAAAACTTGAAAAGTATGCTCCTGCCATCAATGCTCTTGATACTTTTTTGTTTACACCTAATCACACCACTAAAACTGGTGCGCACATTCGTGATGGTGTAGATCTTAAAAGAACAATGATTACAGTAGTTTTAGCACTAATCCCAGCCTTGATCTTTGGTATGTGGAATGGTGGTTACCAGTACTTACATCAATTACCAGAATATGCAGATGGTGTTCCTTTTATGGATGCCTTTTTAGAAGGAGCTATTAAGATCGTTCCTATGATCGTAGTTTCTTATGCTATTGGTCTTGGAATTGAATTTGCATTTGCAATTTTTAGAGGTCACGAAGTAAACGAAGGTTATTTAGTAACTGGTTTACTTATTCCTATGGTAATGCCAATTGATATCCCACTTTGGATGGTTGGTGTTTCTGTAGTATTCTCTGTTATTATAGGGAAAGAAGCTTTTGGAGGTACAGGAATGAACATTCTTAACCCGGCTTTAACAGCACGTGCATTTGCATTTTTTGCATATCCAACTTATATGTCTGGTAATACAGTATGGGTTCACAATGCTTCTGAAATTGATGGGGTATCAGGAGAAACGATTCTTGGTAAATTAGCATCAGGAACAGAAGTGCCTTATAACACTATGGATATGTTCTCTGGTTTAATTCCGGGGTCGATCTCAGAAACTTCTACTATATGTATTCTTGCTGGTGCTTTACTTTTAATACTTACTAAAGTAGGTAGCTGGAGAATTATCGTAAGTGGATTTGCAGGAGCAGCAGTAATGGCATTAATTTTTAACTCGCTTCCATCTTTAGGAATAGAGGGTAACAATCTTACAAACTTCCCTTGGTATAATCACCTTGTAATTGGTGGTCTTGCTTTTGGGGTTGTGTTTATGGCAACAGATCCTGTTTCTGCCGCACAAACCATGAAAGGAAAGTGGATCTATGGATTCCTAATTGGATTCTTTGCAATTATGATTAGAATCTTTAACCCTGCTTATCCAGAAGGAATTATGTTAGCTATTTTATTGATGAACGTCTTTGCTCCAGTAATTGATCATTATGTGATCGAGGGCAATGTGAAGAAGAGAAAGAAAAGATTAGCTACAGTTAAAGAAGTGAAAACAGCTTAGTTATGGAAGAGAAAACAGTAAATAAAACAAATACAAACGGCTATACTTTTATTTTCGCCATTATTATGGTGTTAGTTGTAGCCAGTGTACTTGCTTTTACAGCGACATCGCTAAAGCCTTTACAAAACGAGAATGTTCGTAATGAAAAAATGCAGAATATTCTTGCTACAGTAGGTATAGAAACAAGTAGGGATAGCGCACAGGCATTGTACGATCAGTATATTACAGAAACAGTTTCTTTAACAGAAGATGGATCTGTTGATGAATCTGTTGATGCTTTCGAGGTAGATCTTACCAAAGAATTACGTAGACCGGTAGAAGAGCAAATCTATCCTTTATATATTGCAGATATTGAAGGTTCTAAATATTACATTATTCCTCTTAGAGGAAAAGGACTTTGGGATGCAATCTGGGGTTATATTTCTTTAAAAGATGATGTAAATACGGTTAAAGGAGCTGTATTTGATCACAAAGGTGAAACACCAGGTCTAGGAGCCGAAATTACACAGGCATGGTTTCAGGAACGTTTTTCAGATGAAAAAATCTTTGACGAAAACGGGAATCTTGTGGGAGTGTCTGTTGTAAAAGGAAGTAAGGGAAATGCTAATAAAGATGACAATCAGGTAGACGCCATTTCTGGTGCAACGATTACTGGTAACGGTGTGTCTGATATGATTTCTGAAAGATTAAAGCATTATCTTCCTTATTTCAAGCAACAAACAGACGTAAAAGTAGCAACTAAGTAATTATGAAGACAGATAACACAAAAACTTCTACAGATTCAGCTAAAACAGCTGCTGAGAAGAAAAAAGATGAAATGATTCTGTTCCTATCAAGTTCAGAAGAGAAAGAACATTTTCTGTCTAAGAATAACAGGAAATTATTATCAGATCCATTCGACGACAATAACCCAATTACCGTACAGGTATTAGGTATTTGTTCTGCGTTAGCGATTACTGTACAGTTAAGACCTGCATTAGTAATGTCTATTGCGGTAATTGCAGTAGTTGCTTTTTCTAACGTGATTGTTTCTTTAATTAGAAATTTAATTCCAAACCGAATTAGAATTATTGTGCAGCTTGTAGTTGTTGCATCACTTGTAATTTTGGTGGATCAGATACTTAAAGCTTACTCCTATGATGTTAGTAAGCAGCTCTCGGTTTTCGTAGGGCTTATTATTACTAACTGTATCGTAATGGGGCGTCTAGAAGCCTTTGCATTAGGTAATGGCGTTTACAAATCGTTTCTAGATGGTATAGGAAACGGTGCTGGTTACGGTTTTATCCTAATTGTAGTAGCTTTCTTTAGAGAACTATTAGGATCTGGAAAGTTATTTGGATATGAAGTTTTAGGTCATAAAGCACCAACCTTGGCAGATTCTACAGGTCTTTATGCTTTAGGGTATGAAAATAACGGTTTGATGTTGTTATCGCCAATGGCTCTTATTATAGTAGGAATCATTATTTGGGTACAACGTTCTAGAAACCGTAAACTAATCGAAGAATAAATCAACAGCGAATTATCTTATTATGGAATATTTAAATTTATTTGTTAGAAGTATTTTCATAGAAAATATGATTTTTGCCTACTTCTTAGGAATGTGTTCCTATTTAGCAGTGTCAAAAACAGTGAACACCGCTGTTGGTCTTGGTGCGGCAGTAATATTTGTACTTACCGTAACTGTACCAATCAACTTTCTATTAGATCAATATTTACTAAGCCCTGGTGCTCTTCAATGGTTGAGTCCAGAATATGCAGATGTAGACCTTAGTTTCTTAAGTTTTATCATGTTTATTGCGGTAATCGCTTCTATGGTACAACTTGTAGAAATGATCGTTGAAAAATTTGCTCCTGCTCTTTATGGTGCTCTTGGTATTTTCCTTCCACTTATCGCGGTAAACTGTGCGATCTTAGGAGGATCTTTATTTATGCAACAAAAGAACTTTGGAGGAATAGGCGAAGCAGTAACTTATGGTTTTGGTAGTGGTATTGGATGGTTTTTAGCCATCATCGCTATTGCAGCAATTAGAGAAAAAATTACCTACTCTAACGTACCTGCACCATTAAAAGGTCTTGGGATCACATTTATCATCACAGGATTAATGGCGATAGGATTTATGAGTTTTATGGGAATTAAATTATAAAAGAAAAACAACAACAATGACAGTTATAATTGCAAGTATAGTTGTATTCTTAATTTTGATCCTTCTTTTGGTTTCTATCCTTTTAGGAGCTAAAGCGAAGTTAATCCCTTCGGGACCGGTTAAGATTAATGTAAATGGAGAAAAAGACCTTGAAGTAAGTTCTGGAGGAACACTGCTTGGTACTTTAGGTTCAGAAAAACTTTTCCTTCCTTCTGCTTGTGGTGGAGGTGGTACCTGCATCCAGTGTAAGTGTATCGTATCTGAAGGTGGAGGATCACTTTTACCTACAGAGGAGCCACATTTTACGCGTAAAGAAATCGCTGATGGTTGGAGACTTGGATGCCAAGTGAAAGTAAAGCAGGATATGAAAATTCAGATTCCTGAAGAAGTATTTGGTATTAAAAAATGGGAAGCTACCGTTGTTAGAAATTATAACGTAGCCTCTTTTATTAAGGAATTTGTGGTAGAAATTCCTGAAGATATGGATTACAAAGCAGGAGGATATATTCAAATCGAAATTCCAAAATGTGAAGTACCATATAAAGATATTGATATTACAGCTCACCCAGAAGAGCATGAAACTCCGGATAAGTTTCAGGCAGAGTGGGATAAGTTTGGTCTATGGCCATTAGTAATGAAAAATAATGAAACTGTAGAGCGTGCTTACTCTATGGCTTCTTATCCTGCAGAAGGACGAGAAATCATGCTTAACGTACGTATTGCTACTCCGCCATGGGATAGAGGTAAGAATGGTTGGATGGATGTAAACCCTGGTATTGCTTCATCTTACATCTTCTCTAGAAAGAAAGGTGATAAAGTAATTATTTCTGGACCTTATGGAGAGTTCTTTATTAATGAAAGTGAAGCAGAGATGCTTTATGTTGGTGGTGGAGCCGGTATGGCACCAATGCGTTCTCACTTGTACCACCTTTTCCGTACTGTAAAAACAGGAAGAAAAGTTACTTATTGGTATGGAGGCCGTTCTAAAAGAGAGCTTTTCTATACAGAGCACTTTAGAGCATTAGAAAGAGATTTCCCTAACTTTAAATTCTATCTTGCACTGTCTGAACCTTTAGAAGAGGATAACTGGAAAGTAAAAGACGGTATTGATGGGGAAGGAGATGGTTTTGTAGGCTTTATTCATCAGGTTGTAATTGATAACTATTTAAGTCATCATGATGAGCCAGAGGATATAGAGTTCTATTTCTGTGGACCACCACTTATGAACAAAGCGGTAGAGAAAATGACCGAAGATTTTGGAGTACCTCGTGAGAATGTAAGATTCGATGATTTTGGAGGATAATTCAAAATTTAATAATAATACTAAGCCGACTTATATAAGTCGGCTTTTTTTGTGTTCTTTTTCTAGCGTTTAAGTCTTCTATTTGTAATTTTGCAGCATGGCAAACGAGTTAACAAAACAGGAGCTTCACAACCTTGCAATGAATGTGGTAGGCGAAGATCTAGAAAAAAATGGCTATGAGTTTTTAGGGGTAAACAGTAGTATAAAAGCAAATCCGCAATTTGTAGCATTGAAAAATAAAAAACTTCATTTTGTGGTGGTTCGTGCTATAAGTTATCCTATGGATCCAAAAGTTATGGATAGAATTTATATGGAAACTATGAAGCAGCACGCTACTAAGTTTAAAGCTAGAACTTTTTATGCCGGGGTTGGTATCGCGAATGCTAAAGATTATGAATTACCGGTAACTCACGAAGAAAATTATATTATTAATTACGATGGCTGGCAGGAAATTTAAATACACCATATCAATATTCGTTGTTTTATGCGCTTCTTTTTTTATTGGCTGCGAAGGCAATGAATTCGAAGAAAAAAATTATGCCGGTGAGGCTTTGGGCACTTCTTATCATATTAAAATCTTCACAGGAAAGGACGATTTACAGGTAGAAAAGGCTTTGGATAGTATTTTCGATGTGATAAATCAGTCAATGAGTACTTATTGGGAGAATTCCGATATCTCTTTAATCAATAAAGGGATAGATTCAGTAAAAATCGACAGTCATTTTAAACGAGTTTTCCAAGCTTCTGGTAAAATATATCAAGAAACCGAAGGATATTTTGATCCTACGGTAGGAAATTTAGTAAATGCGTATGGTTTTGGACCAGATAGGCGTTTAGATGCCTTAGATGATAAAACGATCGATTCTTTACTGCAATATGTAGGTTTTGATAAATTGAAGCTGAATTCAGAATCTGAAATTGTAAAAGAAGACCCAAAAATTTATCTTGATTTTAATGCAATCGCTAAAGGTTATACGATCGATGTTATAGCTGAATATTTTGAAAGTAGGGGAGTGCAAAATTATTTGATTGAATTAGGTGGAGAATTAGTAAGCAAAGGCGAGCATATCACAAAACAGAAGCCTTTTATTGTCGCTATAGATGATCCATTGCAGGAAGAAGGGGAAAGGACTTTTCAGGCTACGCTGAAGCTTAAAAATAGAGGTATGGCAACCTCTGGAAACTATCGAAAATTCAGAATAGATTCGATTACCGGCGAACGTTATGTACATACTATAAATCCGCTTACTGGTAAGCCAGAAAGAAGCAATTTACTAAGTGCATCAGTTCTTGCTGAAAGTTGTATGCTTGCCGATGGATATGCTACTGCATTTATGGCTTTAGGGCTAGATAAGGCTAAAGAATTATCATCGAAATTGGATAATATCGAGGTTTATTTTATTTATGCTGAAAATGATTCAACTAAAGTATATACCTCTGAAGGATTTCAGGAAGTTTTAATTAGTGAGTAATTGCTGGTTTTCGCTTCAAGCTTCAATATTAGATATTCTGAAGCAGAAATTTTAAAATTTTAGTTGATCAAACTTCAGGTTTATGGCAAACCGGAATAATTTCACCTTTGGCAAGTCGGAATTTATCAACCTGTTCAGCAGAAAGTTCTGAAGTAAAGTTGACTTCTTCAACGTCAAAACCAATGTTTCTTAATTTATCAAAGTAATCTCTTCCGTAAACACGAACGTGGTCATATTGGCCAAAAATTTGGGCTCTCTCTTTTGGATCTGTGATACTGTCATCTTCGAAAGTAGTGGCGCGATCTAACTCCTGCGGAATTTGTAAAATAGCCGTTCCTCCAGGTTTAAGCACACGCAAAATTTCCTGCATGGCTTTAGTATCATCTGGAATATGCTCTAAAACATGATTGCACAGAATAAAATCAAACTCGTTATCCTTAAAAGGAAGATTACAGATGTCTGCTTTTACGTCAGCTAAGGGCGAATTAAGATCTGTTGTAGTATAATCGAGATTATCTAATTGTCTGAAACGTTTGTAAAAAGCCTGCTCTGGCGCAAAATGAAGCATTTTGATATTTGCCTCAAAAAGGCTTGTTTTTTGCTTCAAATAAAGCCATAATAAGCGATGACGTTCTAAAGAAAGCGTCGATGGAGATAAAACATTTTCCCGCTGATTCTCATACCCATAAGGTAAAAACTTTTTAAAGCTTTTGCCATCTATAGGATCTGTGTAGGTGCTGCCTTTAAGTGTTAAGACCAAAAATGGTTTAACAAAATAACTAAGACGTATTAATAACGGTCTTGGTACTGTATTGAGAATCTTTTTAAAAAGCCTTTTCATTTAAGTATATCTTTCCGGAGCCAAAGATATTCAAATTAAATGCTTTCAACAGGAAATTATTTCGAATGTCTATACTTCGATATCTCCCCAGTTCTCACCAGATTTAATTCTGTAAAGCTGCATTTCTGAAACTCCAAACTGTTTCGCAAGAACACGAATTCTTGTTTTTCTATTTGGATCCAGTAATTTCTTTTTAAGGATTACCGCCTGTGCATAGGTTAATTTAGAATAAGAAGTAACCTTTCTAAGTTTACGTTTTTTCTTGTTCTCTTTAACGCTAGGGCTGTTGTATTGATGTGCAACCCATTCGTCTTTGGTTGCCCATGCAATATTTTCTACGCGGTTATCGTCTTTCTTAAAGTTCTTGTGAATTACATACTTATCTCCTTCTTTTTTGTCCAGAAAAAGTTCTGCAACAATACGGTGTATGTAATACGTCTTGGACTTTCCAGACTTTAATTTCACAGCGAAATTAAGGTAGCCTCCAACCCGGCCGCCACGCATTAATTCGCCTTCTTCTTTGTTTTTTAGGAAGCTTACCAGTCTACCGTAATTAGATACTTTGTAGACAAAACGGTCTTCCCATTCTTCTTTGTGTAGGGTTTTCCAAACCTCTCCTCTGAAATTTTTAATCATAGGTTTTTGCTCTAAATTCGTCTTCTTCGTTACTTTCTATGCCTAAAGCTTCATAGATATAACTGAAGGTGGACAACAGCTCCGGTTTGCCGTCGATTAAGGCTACATCGTGTTCAAAATGAGCACTTGGTTTGTTATCTGCAGTTAGAATCGTCCAGCCATCGGGAAGCTGTTTAATACGACGTGTACCCAAATTCGTCATGGGTTCTATCGCAACTACCATTCCTTCTACAAATTTCTTTCCTCGACCTTTTCTGCCATAATTAGGCATTTCTGGGTCTTCGTGCATTTTAGCGCCAAGGCCGTGACCAACAAGCTCACGAACAACTCCGTAACCATGGTCTTCAGTAAATTTCTGAATAGCATAGCCAACATCACCGACACGATTGCCGGCTTTGAATTCTCTTATTCCTACATAAAGTGATTCTTTGGTAACCTCCAGGAGTTTTTGTGTTTCTGGGGCGACTTCTCCTACAGCGAAGGTATACGCATGATCTCCGTAGAAACCATTTTTTAAAGCACCACAATCAATAGAAATAATATCACCTTCAACAAGGGGCTTATCGTTAGGAATCCCGTGCACTACCTGTGCATTTGGACTCATACATAAGGAATTTGGAAAATCGTACATTCCTAGAAATCCTGGATGGGCGCCATGATCTCTAATAAATTCTTCTGCCATTTTATCCAGCTGAAGTGTAGAAATACCAGGCTTAACTTCTTTGGCCAGCATCCCCAGGGTTTTCGATACGATTTGTGCACTTTCCCTAATTAATTCAATCTGTTCCCTTGTTTTAGGTATAATCATTAGTGTTAATCTTTATAGTCTACCGAAAAATCGGTTTTTCTTTTTTTTAATTTGCTTTGAGTGCTTGCTCCCTGTCTTTTGAGATATCATTTGGTAGATCTCTCCCCATCCTAACATACCGCCGATATTACGGTCGTCAATAAAAATATCGGCCAAAATCTTACGACTAAGGCTTTCATCAAACTTTTCTTCAGGGTAGCTTTTATTTACAGCATAGAAATTTATGCCATTTTTTTTGCAAAATGTTACGGCCTCTTCTAAACGAGTGCCTTTGCGGTAAGTCCATAGAATAAGGTTATGCCCATCTTCTTGTAGCTTTTTTAATGTTTCAAAAGCAAACAAAAGGGGCTTACCTATTTCTGGGTACTTATTTTCTACAATAGTACCGTCAAAATCTATCGCTATTGTTAGTGTAGGGGACATAACGTTCAGCAAAAATAAATGAATAGCAGTTAACTATCCGTTTTCAAACACTTATTTATTTACTCGGCGTACGAGTTTTTGTACTTTTTACCACTTACTATTTTAGCAATATCTTCTTCAAGACTTTCTTGCGCAAATTCTACAAAACGGTTTACTTCTTTACCGTCTTTGTAAAAAATGATAGTAGGTACACGATCTAGGTTTACTTCGTCTTCGTACTTTTCTGGTGTAGATTTGCTATAGTCTACTGCGATAGCCGTAAGCTTATCTTGATCGTAACCGATCTCATCTAATATTTTAAAGAAACGTGGTGTTTCTCTTTTACTATCGCCACACCAGGTACCCATAAAGATCTTAATTTCGTAATCATTAATGTTTTCCTTGATGGTTTCCATAGCTTCAGCCTTTGGTTCAAATTTTTCGTACCTGGACTCAAACCAGGAAGCATAAGGCTGCTGCTGCAGGTCTTCTTTTTTGAATTTACCTAATAGCATACTTTGTTGCACTTCTGCTACAGATGCCTCGTTATTGCTTTCTTTAGAAGTATTTACGGTGCCGCACCCTAAAAGTACGGCAACCATAAGTGGAATTAGTTTTGTCATTTTTTTTAGCGTCTTGCTTTTAATTAAACAAGGGAATCCTGCGTCATTAATTCAGGCTTCTCGATTCCCATCAATTTTAAAATAGTTGGTGCAATATCGCCCAATTTACCACTTTTTATTTCTTTAATGTCTTTATCTAAAAGAATTAATGGAACTGGGTTCGTAGTATGCGCTGTATTTGGAGATCCGTCTTCGTTGATCATCGTTTCACTATTACCATGATCTGCAATCACAATTACAGAATAATCATTATCCATAGCAGTAGTACATACATCTTTTGCACATTCATCTACAGTTTCACATGCTTTTACAGCGGCTTCAAAAACACCAGTGTGTCCAACCATGTCTGGATTCGCGAAATTTAAACAAATAAAATCAGCCGATTTTTTATTTAATTCAGGAACAATCTTATCTCTAATTTCATAAGCACTCATTTCAGGCTGTAGGTCGTAAGTAGCTACTTTTGGAGAATTACACATAATCCTTTTTTCTCCTTTAAATGGTTCTTCACGACCACCAGAGAAGAAGAAAGTAACGTGCGGATATTTCTCAGTTTCAGCAATTCTGATCTGCTTTTTACCAACAAACTCCAGTACTTCACCTAATGTACTTTTTATGTTTTCTTTTTTAAAGATTACATTTACGTTTTTAAAGCTATCATCATACTTGGTTAGCGTCACATAATATAAAGGCATTTTCTTCATATCATATTCAGCAAAGTCATCCTGACTTAGAGCCTGGGTTAACTGTCTACCACGATCTGTTCTAAAATTAAAGAAAATTACAACATCTTTTTCCTGAAGTTTAGCAACAGGCGTGCCATCTTCTTTTGTAATAACGATTGGCTTTATAAATTCGTCTGTAACTTCATCGTCATAACTATCTTGTACAGCTTGTACGGGATCCTGAGTTTCTTTTCCTTCTCCCTTAACGATCAGGTCGTAAGCTTGTTCTACACGTTCCCATCTTTTATCACGATCCATGGCATAATAACGGCCAATAATAGATGCTAATTCTCCATTAGTTTCTTTAAGGTGTTGTTGTATCTCTTCTACAAAACCTTTTCCAGAGCGAGGATCTACATCTCGGCCATCTGTAAAAGCGTGTAGATATTTATTTTCAATGCCATAATCTTCAGCAGCGGTTAAAAGACCTTTAAGGTGTTTAATATGAGAGTGTACACCACCATCACTTAAAAGTCCCATAAAATGGATTGGCTTATCATTTTTCTTAGCATACTCAAAAGCTTCGCGTAATGCAGGCTCTTCAATTAAAGTTTTATTTTCTACAGCCTGATTGATCTTTACAAGATCCTGATAAACCACACGACCAGCTCCAAGATTCATGTGACCAACTTCACTATTTCCCATTTGCCCTTCTGGTAAACCAACGTTCATTCCATCGGTTCTTAATTGAGCGTGAGGATATTTTTTAGAGATTTCGTCTACAAATGGAGTGTTCGCTTTTGCGACAGCTGAAACTTCTTCGTTTTGAGTAAGTCCCCAACCGTCTAATATCATTAATAATACCTTCTTGTTCATTGTAATGGTGTAAATTTTGGATAAAGATAAAAACAAATTAAAAGTTTGCTAAATGCTGCAACCTTAATGTTTTATTAAAGTTATTCACTTTTTGGAGATTAAAATTGAGATCTTAAAATATTTTTCAACGAAAACGATTTAAAATCTTAAAAAATAATCTTGTCAATTTTTTTTAACATATCGGAATTATAAAATTTAACATTTTATGGATCGGTTTATGTAATAACATAGGTCAATCAGCGTTCATAAAATAGTATGATGCTTATTGTAAAATTAGATTTAACAGCTTAGATTTCAAATAATTATTATGAAAATTGTGTAAGCATGTTATTTTTTGTATGTTGGCAAAAATTTTAGATAAAATTAACAAAACAAACCCCAAAATGACGAAACGATTAATGGCTGTAGCGGTAGTTTTAATGTTTTCAACTGCCTTTTCGGGATCTACTGCAACTTCTGAAATTAAAATTAAAAAAGACCAAAAATTATTAGCTGAATTAGATAATTTCGAGATTAAAAAAACTGAGCTTACTTTTGAAGATAAGGTAGGTATGTTATATGATACTTTTAAAGATAAAAATGAAAGTATGCCTAAACTTGGTGCTTTTCAAAATGCAATGAAAGGCTATTACAAGTTGGAGGATGAAGGAAAAGTAAAAAATAAGTTGCTTACAATTATTGATTTTGACCTTTCTTCTAAGTTAAAAAGATTTTGGGTTTTAGATATGGAAAATCAGGATGTGCTTTTTAATACTTATACATCACATGGTAAAAATTCTGGTTGGGAATTCGCTAAAACTTTCTCTAATGCTGTAAATAGTCATAAAAGTAGTTTAGGTTTTTATGTGACCGGTGAAACGTATTATGGTAAAAACGGTCTTTCTCTTTTTATAGACGGAATGGAGAAAAAATTTAATAGCAACGCAAGAAAACGTTATGTCGTTATTCACGGTTCAGATTATGTGACTGAGAGATTTGTGGATAGTAGAGGTAGAGCTGGTCGCAGTTATGGTTGTCCTGCAGTGCCTAGAAAGATTTCTAGAGAGATCATTAATACGATTAAAGGAAATTCTGTGGTTTATATTAATAAAAGTTCTCAGGACTACTTATCCAATAGTACATTTTTAAATCAAAAGGCTTAATAATAAGCTTTACATTATAAAAAACTAGGGCTGAAATTGTACAATTTCAGCCCTAGTTTTTTTCTTAATATTAATTATGCCCTAACGTCAGAGTATTCTGAATAACGCTCGAACATTACCTCTGCAAATGGGCAAAGTGGTTCGATCTTCAAGTCTTTTTCTCTCGCATATTTAACAGTTTCAGCCACTAGTTTGGTTGCTTTTCCCTGTCCTTCATATTGGCGTTTTACTTCTGTATGGTCTATAGTTATAAGTCCGTTTCCAGATTTTGTATAGGTAAGTTCAGCAATGATTCCTTTCTCACCTTCCATATAAAACATGCCCATGCGGTCGTTTTCCTTGTGTTTAATAGGGCTTTCCATATCTTTTATTTTAGGATACCATCAACAATGCCGTAGTCTAAAGATTCCTGCGCATCCATCCAGTAATCACGGTTAAAGTCTTTCATCACTTTTTCTGCAGTTTGTCCGCAGTTTTCAGCAAGGATCTTCGCGCTAAGTTCTTTAGTTTTTAAGATCTCTGTAGCCTGAATTTCGATATTTGAAGCCTGACCTCTGGCACCACCAGAAGGTTGATGTATCATTACTTTAGCATGAGGTTGTATAAATCGTCTTCCTTTTTTTCCTGCAGAAAGTAAAATAGATCCCATAGATGCTGCAAGACCGGTGCAAATAGTAGAAACCGGCGCTTCTATGGCCTGTATCGTATCGTAAATTGCAAAACCATCTGTAACATAACCACCCGGGCTATTGATATAAAGCTGAATTTCTTCTTTTCCTTCCAAATCAAGATAAAGTAAACGATCGATCACGTGTTTGGCCGATTTATCGTCTACCGGTCCCCACATAAATATTTTACGTTCCTCTAAAAATTTAGCGTCTATTTTATCCTGAATTTTTCCTGGCTTATCTTTCATTATGCTTTCTTTTCAAAAAATTATTATCACATAAAAATATGATTAATTTTGAAGAAAAATAAAATTTGGAGCTTTCATTTAACAGGATTTTAAAGGAAGAAATAGATATTATAATTCCGCTTATTCAGCAATTAGCCATAACGCCTATTTCTGCTGAAGTTTTAAAAGAACGATTCACAGAAATGTTTTCGCAAAATTACACATGCTATGGCGTTTTTGATAGCGATCGAATTATTGGAGTTTTTGGTTTATGGGAAATGACCAGGCATTATGCCGGTAAAATGTACGAAGCAGATCATATTGTTATTGCTAAAGAATACCGCGGAAAAGGAGTAGGGAAGCAATTATTTGCTTTTATTGATGAGTTGGCTAAAAAGTATAATGCAGCTACGGTTGAATTAAATACGTATGTAGAAAATTTTAAATCGCATAAGTTTTACATGAACGAAGGTTATGTGATACGTGGTTATCATTTTCAGAAAAAATATTGAAAAATATTTGGAGAGATAGACAAATCTAATTTATCTTTGCCACCGCTTTAGGCGGGAGTAGCTCAGTTGGTAGAGCGTCAGCCTTCCAAGCTGAATGTCGCCGGTTCGAACCCGGTCTCCCGCTCTATAAAAACCCTGTTGGTACATCCGGCAGGGTTTTGTTTTTATAAGCTCATTTTAGTGATTTTTGAGCTACATTTTTTGGTCGTAAAAAAATAAAGCCTCGCGTTGCGAGGCTTTTTAATTTCCTAAAATAGTATTTATTACGGCCATTATTTTAGGAAAAGTTTTTTATTGGCACCGCCAAAGATGTCATACCCCGACACTTGCCTAGAAATTAAAAATTTGTTTCCAAAGTATGCCTCGAAGGCTTGCCTCTAGGTAGTTTACTATAAATTCTCGGCAGGGCAACCACATGTTAAGGATATCAGAAGTGAACGCAAAAATATGATGAAAGAAGTAACAGCGATCACCCCAACCGAAAATTAACCTATTAACTAACAACCAAAATCATTTGCATAGGCACTAATCAAACAATTTTTAATTAAGAAGCCAGCAACCTGGCTAATGTACTATTAGAAACAACATTCATTGCTGTTGGATATTCTACATTTATAATTTCGATATCAGAATCTTTTAAAAAAGGAATGATATTAAAAGCATTTTTCCTTTTACACTTCATCGTTCTACCGTCTGATGGCAGGTATGCATGTGTTATCTTTTGTCCTTCTACGAAGTTATTGAACGCATTCCTGGTACCACCAAAAAATATATCTATGGTAATTGAATTGATGATGTCCTGATATTTATTTTCAAGAGCAATCATTGCTTCATTAAATGCTTCAGATTTTAATTCTTCCAGATGATCATCTTTTGAATAAAAAAGAAGCTCTGTGATCGATGATGAAAGTGATGCTCCATACACCAAAACAATATTAGTCTTTTGCTCGCAATCATCTAGCGCACGCTTTAAAAGCGTTAGAGAATTCACAGAGAAATCTGTAGGAATTAAAATCTTTCTCATAGCAATTTGTTTCTAACAAACTTATCTTATGATTGTTAGAAACCTATTAATACAAGATTAGAATACCATTAGAATTATAGCGCGATGGGAATTTTAATTTCGATCACGGTTCCTCCAGTTTGAGAAGATGTTGCAACAACATTACCCTTATGCATATTAATTACATTGCGGGTTAAAGGAAGTCCGATTCCGTAGCCGTGAAAATTTTCAGTATTACTTCCTCTAAAAAATGGATCGAAGATATAAGGCAGGTCGTTTTCCGGGATGCCTATTCCTTTGTCTCTAACCACAATAACAACATCTTTATCTGATGCTGAAAGAGCGAAATTTACTTTTTCGTTATTGGAATATTTACAAGCATTCATCACAACATTAGAAATAGCCAGATGCAGTAATTGCGCATTCCCGTTAATGGATAATTTCTCTGGATTTTCAGGTAAAAGATCAAAATCTAGGTGAATATGTGCATCAGGATAAATTTTTTCGACCGTTTCTTTAACATCAATTACCAGTTCGTCAATGCGCAAGCTTGTAAATGTTTGTGCTTTGCCATCATAACCTGTTTGGGCTAAAAAAAGTAGTGCTTTGGTCTTTTTATCAAGTTTGCCGGCTTCTTCTAATATGTTCTTAAGTGATGAAACATATTCTTCGTTAGATCTTTCTTTCGCAAGCGTTACATCTGCTTCCCCAATAATCGAAGTTAGTGGTGTATTAAGTTCGTGAGAGGCATTACTGATAAAGTTCTTTTGGGTTTCAAAGGAAGTTTCCAGCCTGTTTAGCATATTATTAAAGGTAGAAGTAAGGCTACGAAGTTCTTCATTATCTTCTGGTTCTCTAAGTCGAAAATTGAGGTTTTCAGTACTAATTTTTTTCATGTCCTCAATAATGATCTGTAACGGCATAAGCACTCTTCTGGAAAAGAACCAGGCAATAAATACTATAATTAAGATTGAAATTAATAGCGCTATAAATAACAGGTTTCTTAAATAAACAATATGGTGAGTGTTGTAATAGTTTTCTGCGGAAACAATAACCAGATAATCCCTGCCGCGATTATGATATTTAATACCTGAATAAAACGTGTTTTTCTCTTTATAATAGGCACGTTCTAAATCTTCTATATCTTCCAGAAAAGAAATAGGGATCGCTAAGCTTGATTGTGAATGAATATCGAAACGTTGCAAATCGATGATCGTGATCTTTTCGTTAGGTAATTCTTCCAGGAAATCCTGACGAATTTCTTTAACGGCATTGATGTCCTGGTCGTCCTCCAATTCGATTTTAGCCATAGTGATGGCGCGAATCTCCAGTCGTTTGTAAAAATCTGTGTACGAATAATCACTAATAGAAAAATAAATAAATCCGCTAAAAACAAGAATGTAAGCGAGAAATATTGAAGTAAGAAAAAGAATAATTTTATTCTGCGTTTTCATCGTCTTCTTTCAAAACATATCCCATCCCGATCACAGTATGGATAAGTCTTTCGTTATTTTCTTTTTCTAATTTTTTCCGAAGATAATTCACGTAAACATCTACGACGTTAGTCCCAATATCATAGTTTACACCCCAAACATTTTCAAGTAATTCTGTTCTGGAAATTACTCTTTCCGGCGCTTTCAAGAAGGCGAGTAGCAGTTTATATTCCGTAGAGGTTAAAGCAATTTTTTTGCCGTTCCTAGTTACAGTTTTTGAAGAATCATTCAGTTTAATATCTGCAAATCTATAGCTATCATCTGGTGTATTTGAGTTAAAATTACGTGATCTACGCAGTAAACTTTTAACTCTGGCGATAAGCTCGATGAATTTAAAAGGTTTGGCCAGGTAATCGTCGGCACCGCTGTTTAGGCCCATCGCAATATTTTCAGAACTCCCCAGGGCTGTTAAAAATAGGATAGGAACCTGCTGATTTTCCTCTCTTACTGCTTTGCAGATCTCCATACCATTCATTTCAGGCAACATTATATCGAGGATAAGCAGATCGAATTTGTTAGACGAGGCCATTTGATAACCTTCTTTTCCGTTTAAAGCAATACTTACCTCAAAACCTTCTTCAGTAAGGCCCTTATTGATGAAGGCGCAAACTTTGGTATCATCTTCAACAAGTAATATTTTGGCGTTTTTTGTATCCATAGTAAATCTAGATAGGCCTAAAATAAAAAGAAATTAATCAATAAACAGGAAAAATGAGTTAATAAAAAAGCGGCTATAAAAAGCCGCTTTTGATATAATGAATGAATAACTTTTGCTTAGCCGTTCATGCTAATAAGAAATTCTTCGTTGTTATTCGTCTGCTTAATTTTTTGCTGAATAAATTCCATTGCTTCAACAGGATTCATATCGGCAAGATATTTACGCATTATCCACATACGTTGGATAGTTGTTTCATCTAAAAGAAGATCATCACGACGCGTACTTGAAGAAATAAGATCGATCGCCGGGAATACTCTACGGTTAGAAATTCTACGATCCAACTGAAGCTCCATGTTACCGGTTCCTTTAAATTCTTCAAAGATTACCTCGTCCATTTTAGAACCAGTATCGGTTAATGCTGTTGCAATGATAGAAAGTGATCCACCACCTTCGATATTACGGGCAGCACCAAAGAAACGTTTTGGTTTGTGTAGCGCATTAGCATCTACACCACCACTTAATACCTTACCACTGGCAGGTTGTACGGTGTTGTAGGCTCTTGCAAGACGAGTTATCGAATCTAATAAGATCACTACATCATGTCCACATTCTACAAGACGTTTAGCTTTTTCTAAAACAATATTTGCAACTCTTACGTGCTCGTGCGCTTCTTTATCGAAAGTAGAAGCAACAACTTCGCCTTGTACGTTACGTTGCATATCGGTAACTTCTTCTGGACGTTCGTCGATAAGAAGGATAATTTGATAAACCTCTGGATGATTTGCAGCAATGGCGTTAGCAATGTCTTTTAATAACATTGTTTTACCAGTTTTAGGCTGCGAAACGATCATACCACGTTGTCCTTTTCCGATAGGAGAAAATAGATCCATCACTCGTGTAGAAATAGAACTTTCTTTATCTGCGATGTTAAATTTCTCTTTTGGGAAGAGCGGAGTAAGATGCTCGAAAGAAACACGGTCTCGTACTACCTGTGGATCAAGACCATTAATTTTATTGATCTTGATTAAAGGGAAATATTTTTCGCCCTCTTTTGGAGGTCTAATTTGCCCTAGTACTGTATCACCGGTTTTTAATCCGAATAAACGAATTTGAGACTGTGATACATAAATATCGTCTGGAGAAGTAAGGTAATTATAATCTGAAGATCTAAGGAAACCGTAGTTATCCTGCATGATATCCAGTACACCTTCACTTTCTATAATCGCATCAAACTCATAATCTGGCTCGCGGTAGCGGTTTCGATTGTCGCGGTTGCCGTGATTTTTATGATTATTGTTGTTGCTATTATTATCGTTGCGATTGTCCTTCTTATTGCTGTTATTTCTGGAATCTTTACGATTGTTATTTCGATTATTCGATCTGGATGAATTATCCTCGCTTTTGTTAGATTCCTTCTCCTTTTTAGGAGCTTTATTTTCTGGCTTAGGAGTGTTGTCCTGGCTTTCCTTTTTAGGAATGTCCTTTTTTACTTCTGAAGTTGTTTCTTCGGTTTTTTTAGGTCTGCCTGGTTTTTTGTCACTACCAATTTTCTTTCTTGGTCTTTTTGGCTTATCCTCGGTTTTTTTCTCTTCGGCCTTTTCTTCTTGCAAAGCTTCTTTCGCCTTCGTAGGATTAGCAGCCTGATAATCTAAGATTTGATAAACTAGATCTAATTTTTTAAGACTTCTAAACTTTGGGACGTTTAGGGATTTGGCAATATCCTGAAGCTCAGGTAGCTTTTTAGCTTTTAATTCAGAAATTTCAAACATGAATAGTCAAGAATAAATTTGTTTGGATTGATTGTATAGACTTCTTTTTGGAAGAATAGAAAAATAAATTTTTTGGAGTCATAAGTAACCTGTAAAGAACCGGTTACGAAATGTGTATGCAATTATACAACTTTATTTAGAAAAATAGCTGTTTTTTCTAAAAACTTTATTTTATTTTTGTCGGCAGATTTAAGACAATATGCTTCAAAGAATACAGACAGTTTATTTACTCATAGCAGCAATAGTAAGCCTTGGCCTTATATTTGTATTTGCTTTGTGGCAAACTGAAGAAGGTAGCGCAGTTTACGCTTTAGATCAATTAACGGTGTTTATCATGTTTATTGCATCTGGATTATTATCTTTGATCAGTATTTTTATGTTTAAGAATAGAAAGCTTCAATTTGTATTGGGGCGTATCAATATCATATTAAACTTTTTTTTACTAGGAGTGTTTGTTTATTGGTCACTAAGTTTACCCGGAGAAATGAATATTTCAGAGAAGGGTATTGGGATGTTTCTTCCTATCATTTCTATCGTTTTTCTAGTTCTGGCGAATAAAGCCATTAAAAAGGACGAAGATCTTGTAAAATCTGTAGACCGATTACGATAAGCCTATCATCTTAGTAGTATTAGTGCGTTAAAAACCCGAAGTGAAGACTTCGGGTTTTTTTATTAGCACCGCCAAAGGCTATAATATCCTGAAGTAGTTTGCTGATCATTTTCAAATAAATTCTAGATTATTACCAAGTCAAAATTCGATGTTTTCAAGCTAAATTATTTAAAACTTAAGCTCAAACCGCCTTCCTGGACTGCCTACAGTGACTGTTAATTTTACGTCGCAATAACCGATTGCTTACTGAAACTGCCAACTGTATACTGCTATTGCCAACTGAATACCGAAAACTATTTTCCTGCCAATTCAACTACTTCCAGGTCTTTAATGTCTTCACCATCGATTACAAATCTTAGCATAGTTCGTTGTTTATGCCAGCCATGTTTTCCTGCAGCACCGGGATTCATGTGTAGCAATCCTAAATCGTTATCCATCATTACTTTTAAAATATGTGAATGACCACAAATAAATAATTTAGGCGGATTTTGCCTAATCTCATCTCTTACCGCCGGGTTATATTTTTTAGGATAACCACCAATATGAGTGATCCAAACATCTACACCTTCGCACATCCAACGCTGGTTTAGAGGAAATTCCTTTCTAATTTCAGCATTATCGATATTTCCAAAAACAGCGATTAGGGGTTTTCCTGTAGCTTTTAGTTTATCGGTTACCTCTATGGTTCCGATATCGCCAGCATGCCAAATTTCATCGGCTTGTTCAGCATAATGGATAATTCTATCGTCGATATAAGAATGTGTATCACTTAATAATAATATCTTTTTCAAAGCAGAATTGTTTTCAGGTTAAAGCTTTTGCTTAAGTTCGATTTAGCAGAATAAATGCCTTATCTTTGTGCGCTGCAAAATTAGAAAATTCAGTTTAGCTTTGAGGTATTTTATAGATTTAGCCTATTTGGGTACTGCTTATCATGGTTGGCAAATTCAGCCAGATGCTGTGAGTGTTCAGCAGGTACTTCAGGAGGCGCTTTCAAAAATTCTTCAGCAAAATATAGAAGTAGTAGGAGCGGGCAGGACAGATGCCGGTGTACATGCCAAACAATTGTATGCGCATTTTGATGCCGAGATGAAATTCGATGAAAAAACACTTCAATTTAAACTGAATTCATTTTTACCAAAAGATATTTCGATTCAGCAACTATTTAAGGTTCAGCCAGAAGCACATGCGCGTTTTGATGCTTCCAGCCGAAGTTACCAATATCATATTGTAAATTCTAAAGACCCTTTTAAGATCGATCTGGCTTACTATCTCTTAAAACAACCAGATATCGAAAAAATGAATCGCGCAGCGGCTATGTTGAAAGATTACACTAATTTTAAGTGCTTTTCAAAAAGCCGAACCGATGTAAAAACGTATAATTGCAGCATTACAGAAGCTTTTTGGGAACAAACTGAAGACGAGCTTATATTCCATATTTCAGCAGATCGATTTTTACGAAATATGGTGCGAGCGATCGTTGGAACCTTGCTGGATATTGGTCTTGGTAAAAATTCGGTTGATTTTTTGAAAGAAATACTAAAAAGCGAAGACAGAAGTATGGCGGGAACTTCGGTTCCGGCGCATGGTTTATATTTAACCAAAATAGAATACCCTAAAACAGCACTTTTTGATGGCCTCTAAGACAGGAAATGCATTTGATTTTGATCTTTTTAAGCGCCTGCTTAAATATACAAATCCCTATAAATTAACTTTTTACTTTGTAGCTATAACGGCTATTTTATTGTCGTTTTTTGCTGTAGCAAGACCTTATTTATTACAGGTAACCATAGACGACTCTATCACACCAAAAGATAACGGAAACCTTATTTTCTACGTTTCTTTGATGATAGGTTTTCTTATTTTAGAAGTGACTTCGCAGTTTTTCTTTATCTACTTTGCAAACCTGTTAGGACAAAATGTTGTTCGAGATCTGCGAGTAAATTTATTTAAACATATGCTTCAGTTCAAGATGAAGTATTATGATAAATCTGCTGTGGGGCGATTGGTAACTCGTGCGGTTAGTGATATCGAAACGATTTCCAGTATTTTTAGTCAGGGACTTTTTATGATCATTAGTGATTTGTTAAAAATGATCGTGGTGCTAGGTTTTATGTTTTATAAAAGCTGGCAGTTAACCTTATTGGTTATAACGGTGTTGCCATTTATTATTTACGCCACCAGGGTTTTTCAGAAAAAAATGAAAATTGCTTTTGAGGAAGTGAGAACTCAGGTAGCCGATCTTAATACTTTTGTGCAAGAACGAATTACCGGGATGAAGATCGTACAGCTTTTTAATCGTGAAAAAGCCGAATATCAGAATTTTAAAAATATTAACGATAAACATCGAAAGGCGTGGGTGAGAACCGTTTGGTATAACTCTATATTCTTTCCTATTGCTGAAATGTCTACTTCGATCACCGTTGGTCTAATCGTGTGGTTTGGTGGTTTGCAGGCAGTAAATGATAATCCAAATATAACCCTTGGTGTTATTATCGCTTTTATTGAATTATCGCAGATGTTGTTTAGACCATTGCGTCAAATCGCCGATAAATTCAATACATTGCAGATGGGAATGGTTGCCGCAAATCGTGTTTTTGGTATTTTGGATACCGATTCTACGATTACAGATGAAGGTAAAAAAGAGCTTCAATCTATTAAAGGAGATATCGAATTTAATAAAGTTCGTTTTAGTTATGTAGAGGGAGAAGAAGTTTTACGTGGTGTAAACTTTACGGCAAAAGCAGGTGAAACCATCGCCATTGTTGGAGCAACAGGAGCTGGAAAATCTACCATTATTAATCTGCTGAACAGATTTTACGAGATCGACAGCGGAACAATTTCTGTAGATGGTATCGATATTAAAGATGTTACTTTAAGATCGCTGCGTTCTGAAATTGCTGTGGTGCTTCAGAATGTGTTTTTATTTGCCGATACGATAATGCATAATATCAAATTAGATAATCCAGATATTACTGAAGACGATGTGATCACGGCTGCTAAACAAATCGGGATACACGATTTTATAAGTTCGTTACCAAACGGCTATCATTATAATGTAAAAGAACGTGGTGTGATGTTAAGTTCTGGGCAACGCCAGTTAATCTCGTTCTTAAGAGCCTATGTAAGTAATCCTAGTATTTTGGTACTGGATGAAGCAACATCTTCTGTAGATACTTACAGTGAACAGCTTATCCAGGATGCTACAGATAAAATTACCAAAGGAAGAACCTCGATCGTTATTGCGCATCGATTGGCTACCATTAAAAAAGCCGATAAGATCATGGTGATGGATAGTGGTGAAATCGTAGAAATGGGAACGCATGACGAATTATTACTAAAAGATAATGGTCATTATCGCAAGCTTTACGAAGTGCAGTTTATGGCAGAAGAATCTGCTTAAGTCGGTATCTTAAAAATTTAATTTCTTTTTTATCGAATCTTGGTAATATAAGCTTAGTCTTTTTTAAACCGAATGTTGAAAAGCTTCACCTGCACCCGTTGCAACGATTATTAACGCTGTAATAATTACAACCGCAAGTAGAACTATAAAAGTAATTCCTATAAAAAGCAAAATATTTAGCAAAAGCTGAGAAAGTGAGAGATTAAGCAATCTTTTGTAGCAATATGCAGCAAAAAGCATAAAGAACAGATTTAAGATATTTCCGATAAAATAAAAATTACCTCCAAAAATTGCGGCAAATACCAACAAAATAGCACTTATCATAGTGTACTGGCTGGATACATATCCCATCACTACCAAATGTTCTGTGTAGTTATATTTTTTACGATTAAAGAACGATAGTTTTGCAATTAACGCATAAACAGGAATTAGTAAGATCGAGATAAGCGAATAATAGTCGTAAATAGAATTAAAAATTAGAATTTGGCCCGCCTTATCTGATAGTCCGGGTAATTCTAAACTTTCTGGATAAAACTTTCTAAGAAAAAATATTTGAAAACCGGCAAGAGTAAGCCCGATCGTAAAATAACTTATTACATTCAGGTATCTTTTTCTTACGCCATTTATATAACCATCGATAACTTTCTCCGGAGCTTTGAAAAGCGTGGTAAATGTCTTTAGAAAAGTATTGTCGATATTTAAAAAAATGGTGCTGAATTCTTGAAAAACGAGCTTTAGATCTAATCTGGAATCAATTTTTTTTGCTCCGCAGGCATAACAATACTCATGTTCACTAGAAAGTGGAGCATGGCAGTTTTTACAAAAATAAGCTTCAGAATGTAGAATTTCGTTTTTCATAAAACCTCGAAAAAAAAAGTATAGACCTTTTTAGAAATTAGAACATAAATACTAGGTCGATTCGCTTTCCGTTTTTAGCGGCTTAAAAGTTTAGATAGGAGACTATAGAAATTAGACTTTTAAAGCTTCAATTTGAAAAAGAATTTCGTGTTCTCTTCTGATTTCTAATTGTCTGATTACAATTTTCTCAAATCTCAAATCTCAAATCTCAAATCCTTTATCTTAGGTCTTCTTTTAATCGCTCACGTAATTCAGTATTACTTTCAAACATGGTAAATTCTCCATCACGGATGTACGAAATTTGTCCTGTTTCTTCACTCACTACAAGTGCTAAGGCATCGGTTTTTTCAGTAATACCAACAGCAGCACGGTGTCTTAATCCAAATCGAAGCGGAATCGATCGATCATTAGAAACTGGTAAAATAACTCTTGTGGCTGTTACTTTGTTTTCTTCAATCACCATGGCGCCATCATGTAGCGGACTATTTTTAAAGAATATCGACTCGATTATTGGCTGATTTAATTCAATATTCATCTCGTCACCACTGTTCTTTACAAAATCCAGTTTGGTACTTCTTTGGATCACGATTAGCGCTCCCGTTTTTGTACGCCCCATAGATTCGCAAGCATCTACAATTACATCTACATTAGTAGCACCATCATCAGAATCGTTACGGCTAAATTTTAAATTTCTGAAAAAACGCCCATTATACGTAATATTTGTAGACCCGATCATTAAAAGAAATTTCCTTATTTCCTGCTGAAAAACCACAATTAAAGCGAACATTCCTACACCCACAAACTGGTCTAAAACGCTACTTAAAAGTTCCATTTGAAGAAGCTGTGTAAGTCGCCACACCAAATAGATGATCACGATACCAATAAAGATATTTACCGCTACTGTGCCCCTTACCAGTTTATAAACATAGTACAAAAGCATTGCGATAAGAACAATATCGAGAATATCCAGGAAGCGAATACTTAAAATATCCAAATTTGCGAGGTTTTATGTAAAAATAGAAAATAAAAGATTATTTGCTGAAATGCGATACTAATTTTATAGTTTCTATCGCTTCTTTAACATCATGAACTCTTAAAATCGATGCACCTTTGGTAAGCGCTAAAGTATTTAGAACGGTACTGCCATTAAGTGCTTCAGTAGGATCGATATTCAATGTTTTGTGGATCATTGTTTTTCTAGAAATCCCAATAAGCACGGGAAGATTGAAGTTAGCGAAAAGATCTGATTTTTTCAGTAATTCAAAATTCTGCTCAGTTGTTTTTGCAAAACCAAAACCGGGATCCAAAATAAGATCGTTAATACCTAGAGATCTTGCTTCTTTAATTTTTTCTGAAAAATAATAGGTGATGTCGCCAACCAAATCCTCATATTCGGTTAATTGCTTCATGGTTTTTGGTGTACCACGCATATGCATCATAATATACGGAACCTGATATTGTGCAATTACGCGCATCATTTTTTCATCCAGATTTCCAGCGGAGATGTCGTTGATCATTGCCGCACCGGCCTCGATAGCTTCAGCAGCAAGCTTACTTCTAAAAGTGTCTACAGAAATTAAAATTTCAGGAAATTCTTTTACTAAAACATCTATAGCAGGTATTACCCGGCTTAATTCTTCCTCTTCAGCAACATCTTTAGCATCCGGGCGACTGCTATAACCTCCAATATCGATAAATGTAGCGCCCTGCTTCAGCATTAATTCGGCTTTTTTAAGAAGATCGCTTTCGTTTTGCATTCGGCTATGTTCAAAAAAAGAATCGGGCGTAATATTTAATATTCCCATCACTTTGGGAGAAGAAAGATCGATAAGCTTGCCTTTGCAATTGATGGTCATGCTGTTAGAAGTTTTAAATTTTGGGGCGGTTCAAAATAATTTTGACCAGCTGGAATATTTGCCCGAAATTTACGCAAATTACCACGGTTTTATGCAAGATACCTCCAAACAATACGATGCAGTAATCGAAATCTGCCGCAGTTTGTTTACCAAGAAAATGAAAGATTATGGTTGTGCATGGCGAATTTTAAGACTGCCATCTTTAACCGATCAAATCTTTATTAAAGCACAGCGAATAAGAAGACTTCAGGAAAATGAAGTAAGAAAAGTAGATGAAGACGAGAAATCTGAGTTTATTGGCATTATCAATTATTCGATCATGGCACTTATTCAGCTTGAAAAAGGAATTGCAGATCAGCCAGATTTAGATGCAGAAGAAGCCTCGCAACTTTACGACGAAAAGATAGCTGCAACCAAAGAATTGATGATGAATAAAAATCACGATTATGGTGAGGCATGGCGTGATATGCGTATAAGTTCGTTAACCGATCTTATTCTTCAGAAATTATTACGCGTAAAGCAAATTGAAGACAATAAAGGTAAAACTTTAGTGAGCGAAGGTATCGATGCCAACTATCAGGATATGATCAATTACGCTGTATTTGCAATGATTCATTTTGCTGAAGCTGAAGAAAAATAATATCTAAAAACCACCAATATTAAGATGAAGTTATTAGTGAAATTCGCCTGCATTTTTGTTGGGGTCCTTTTTATTTTTTCAGGATTTATAAAACTGAACGATCCTATTGGATTCTCTTATAAACTTCAGGAATATTTTTCACCAGAGGTTTTAGGTTTAGATTTTCTATCTCCTTTTGCGCTGGTAATTGCCATTTTAATTTGTGTTTTCGAGCTGGTACTGGGAATTATGCTGCTCATTGGATATTTGCCAAAATTCACGATGTGGAGTTTGGTGCTAATGATCATTTTCTTCACTTTTCTCACGTTCTATTCGGCTTACTTTAATAAAGTGACCGATTGTGGTTGTTTTGGAGATGCTATTCCGCTCACGCCCTGGCAAAGCTTTACCAAGGATCTCATCTTGCTAGTTTTTATCCTGATATTGTTCTTTAATAAAAAGATGATCACTCCGGTTTTTGTCCCAGCGAGCCATCGCTGGATCATTTTCTTAAGTTATATGTTATGTTTTTTATATGCATATTACGTGTTGATGCATTTGCCTGTTATCGATTTTAGACCTTATAAAGTAGGGAATAATATACCAGAGCTACGTGATATTCCTGAAGGTGCAGCGACCGATGTTTTTGAATATCATTGGAAATTCAACGTAAATGGAAAGGAAGAAGTGGTAGTAACCGATGGAAGTTACCCACAACATGAAGGTGAATTTATTGAAGTAGATACTGAAATGATCGAAGAAGGTTATGTGCCACCAATTCACGATTTTCAGATTTCGGATGATGGAGAAGATATCACTTCAGGTATTCTTGAAGCCGAAAAAGTATTACTAATTGTAGCTTACGATCTAAATCTTACAGAAAAACAAGGTTACGAAGCTATTAAATCTTTAGAGAAAGAAGCTAATAGCAAAGGTTACCAGGTAGTTGGTTTAACAGCTTCAGGAGATGCTTTAAAATCACAGATCAAAGAAGAATTCAGTCTTAATTTTCCTTTTTATCAAACCGATGCTACTGCACTTAAAACTGTAGTGCGTGCCAGTCCCGGAATTTTAGTTTTAGAAAAGGGAACAATAACACAAAAAAAGCACTGGTCAGACGCTTCAGCTATAAAATTATAAGCAAATTCTAAAAAGTCTTAGAAGATTAATAAAAAGCTATAAAAGCCTTTTATACAAAGGACTTATGTGTGATCGAATCGGTATATTTGTAGAAATCAGCTTAAAATTTAAACAATTTTAGATTATTAAATTATGAGAAAAAATATTGTAGCCGGAAACTGGAAAATGAATAATGACCTGGCTCAAACCCAGGAGCTTATCGCAGATCTAAAAAAACAAGTTTCTGCAGATCCAGCAGCAACGATAATAGTTGCGCCAACGTATACTAATTTATATCCTGCTTTTGAAGCTTTAAAAGATACGCCAATTAGCGTAGCAGCACAAAACATGCATCAAAATGCAAATGGTGCTTTTACAGGAGAGATCTCTGCAGCGATGCTTAAAAGTGTAGGTGTAGAAACGGTAATTTTAGGGCACAGTGAAAGACGTGCTTATTTTAAAGAATCTAACGAGCTTCTTGCTGAAAAAGTAAATACAGCTCTAGAAAATGATATGACCGTGATTTTTTGCTTTGGTGAAGAATTAGAAGATCGTAAAGCAGATAAACATTTCGATTTAGTTGAAAGTCAGCTTAAAGAAAGTTTATACCATCTTTCTAAAGAGAGCTGGAAAAATATTATCCTTGCTTACGAGCCAGTTTGGGCTATTGGTACAGGAGAAACAGCATCGCCAGAGCAAGCTCAGGAAATGCACGCATTTATTAGAAAGAGTGTTGCAGATGCTTATGGAAGCGAAATTTCAGAAGAAGTTTCTATCCTTTACGGCGGTAGCTGTAAGCCTGGAAATGCTAAAGAGATCTTTGCTAACAAAGATGTAGATGGAGGTTTAATTGGTGGAGCAAGTCTTAAGGCAGAAGACTTTTTAGCAATCGTGAACTCATTTTAAAAAATGGCATCAAATTATCTAGAATTTCAGTTTAAAATAGATCCGCCAGTTCCTGCTTCAGAAATATTAATTGCTGAATTAGGTGCTTTGGGATTTGAGAGTTTTGTGGAAAATGAAGATGGCGTTACAGCATATATTCTGAAAGATGAATTTCAGGAAGAAATGCTGGCTGAAGTTCAGATATTAGATTCTGATGAATTTGAAATCTCCTATTCTTCTTCTGAAATACAACAGGTAAATTGGAATGAAGAATGGGAGAAAAATTTTCAGCCCATCGTGGTTGATGATATTTGTAGTGTACGTGCTCCTTTTCATCCAAAACCAGAAACCAAATTCGATATTGTTATCGAGCCAAAAATGAGTTTTGGAACCGGGCATCATGCAACAACGCACATGATGATTCAGTTTATCCTGAAAAACGAATGGAAGGGGAAATCTGTTTTGGATATGGGCTGCGGAACCGGAGTTTTGGCCATTTTGAGCGCACAAAAAGGTGCAAATCCTGTTGAAGCTATCGATATTGATAACTGGTGTTATCTAAACACACTGGAAAATATTGAACGTAATAATGTTCCTGATATTAGCGTTAAGGAAGGTGGAGCAGAATTGCTAGGCGAAAAAAAATATGACGCTATAATAGCAAATATTAACCGTAATATTTTGCTGAATGATATGGCGAAATATGTTTCGGTATTAAAACCTGGCGGAGATTTGTACTTAAGTGGATTCTATAAAGAAGATATCCCGATTATTCAGGAAGCTTGCGAAAAGCTAGGATTAAAATTTCAGGAAAACCTTGAAAAAGATAAGTGGGTGGCGGTAAAGTTTTCTTTATGAGAGTTTTAACTTAATTTTTTGTACTTTTGCAAAGTATCTGAATCAAAATTAATACCCTATGAATACCCAAGAAGAAGTTTTAGAGAAGGTAGATACCAAAGTAGACAAAGAAAACGAGATTGTTTTATATAACGACGATTACAATACGTTTGATCATGTAATCGAGACTTTAATTTACGCTTGTGATCATACTCCAGAGCAGGCAGAACAATGCTCTATTTTGGTACATTACAAAGGAAAATGTACGGTAAAAACCGGAGCTTTTGATGATTTAAAACCAAGATGTTCTAAGCTTTTAGACGCAGGTTTGAGTGCAGAAATCGTCTAAGCTAATATTGTCGAAATACAGCATAAAGTCTTTTTTATAAGTAATGCTGTTAATCGCTATGCGTTAATACTTTATAATTTTGATCTGTTTTTTCTTCAAAAAAAGTTTTAAAAAGTTTTTCTGAATCTAAAATAAAGAATATATTTGCACCCGCTTAAAGCATTTGCCTTTAGCGAAACAAATTAAGGCCTCGTGGCGCAACTGAATAGCGCATCTGATTACGGCTCAGAAGGTTGCAGGTTTGAATCCTGCCGAGGTCACTTTTAAAGAAGATAGAAAGAACTAAAACCCTGTAAATACTATGATTTACAGGGTTTTATGTTTTTAGAGGGTTTTATTTGTGAGCGTTTTATTACCTTTAGTAGTTCACAGATCGTCAACATAATTTTATTCTGTCAACATGTTGACACTTTGATTATCAGTGATTTAAAATTTGGTGGTTTGACTTTCGTCTTTACTGAGTATTAACTTAAAGACGACTATTATGCGTACTTCAAAAACTTTTTCCATTTTATTCTGGGTTTATTCCTCCAGAGTGAAGAACAATCAAACTAATCTTTATGTCAGAATCTCTCTGGACAATCAACGGGTAAATGTTAGTTTGAAATCCAAAATCCCCTATGATTTATGGGATGCTACAGCCCAACGCTTAAATGGTAATTCTAAACTTGCCAAAGAATCTAATAACCTAATAGATGAGACCCGGACGAAGATTTTTCAGAACTATCAGGATTTACGCTTCCAAAATAGGGAGGTAACCGCGGAGCTTTTAAAAGCTAATTTCTTAGGAGAAGGTCCAAAAGATAAAACATTGGTTGACATTTTGGATTATCATGCTCAAAAAATCAATGGTACATTAACCAAAGGCACTATCCGAAATTTCAAGGTTACTGAAAACTATATTTATCGATTCTTAAAAGAAGAGCTTCATACAAATTCTATCTACTTAAGTGAGCTTAATTATAAGTTCATTAATGATTTTTCGAATTTCCTTTTTACATGTTGGCCAAAGGGACATATAAATGCTATGAGTCATAATACGGTGATGAAGCATGTTCAACGCCTTAGAAAAATAGTAACATTGGCTTTTCATTTAGAGTGGATTGATAAGGATCCTTTTGTTCGTTGGAAGCCCACCTTTGAGAAAAAAGAGCGTGATTTTCTCAATTCAAATGAATTAAAAATAATAGAAGATTTTATTTTTCATAACGAGCGATTGGATAGGGTAAGAGATCTATTTATATTTAGTTGTTACACAGGAATTAGCTTCTCGGATATTAATCAACTTACGAAAGATAATATACGGATAGGATTAGATGGGCAAAAATGGATATTTACCTTCAGAAATAAAACGAAAACAAAGGTCAAGATTCCGTTGCTTGACAAAGCTTTAGAGCTTATTGAAAAATATGAGCATCATCCTATGACAGCGATAGCTGGGAGTCTTTTGCCTTTAATTACCAATGTTAAAGTGAATTTTTATTTAAAAGAAGTGGCAGAGCTTTGTGATATAAAGAGAAACCTTACGTTTCATATGGCCAGACATACTTTTGCTACTACGGTAACCCTGGCAAACGGTGTGCCTATAGAAACTGTATCAAAACTATTAGGGCATACAAAGATAGCCACTACTCAAATTTATGCTAGAGTTTTAGAAGATAAGTTGAGTAATGATATGTCTGATCTTAGTAAGAAATTACGGAATCGATAAGTCTTTGTAATTTTGAAATTGAAAAGGATAGTTTTCTTAACTATCCTTTTTTTGTGCCAATAGTTGGCAATTATTTACGCTAATAATTGTTGATAAATCTTAATATGTAAATGCATTTTTTACTAATTCCATTTCATTTCTAGGAATCCCTAGATCAATAGCCAATTGTTCCCATTGTGAGACATTTTGCTGAATATGACTTAGAATTTTGGTAGACTCCTTTTCATCCAAACGAAAATACGGAGCTACTTCTCTTACCAAATCTAACTCTAAAGCATTGTCATTCTCAGAAATATTAAGTTTTAAACCTGTGCCATTCGGAGTAGGATTGATATCGTAAGCCGGTGAAAGTATCCAACCAGAATCCGTTAAAAGGAAACCGTGATTGCGAAGGTGATCATCCGTATTCGAAATACAAACATTAAAAGCAATACGTGTCCACAATTTCCTGAGGTCATTATTTACGTTAGCTCCACTCCGCATTAGAAATTCCACAAGCTCCAAATAACTAACACCATCTTGATAGTCAGTTCCATCAGTATATCCTAATAAAGTCATAGCAGAAGCAAAGTGAATACGATTACCATTGTTCTTACGATCAAATCGTTGTGTTAAAAATGTATGCTGGTGATGTGAGAATTTTTGTATTCTGGACGATGCCATTTCAATACCGGATTGAATGGCTAATCGATATGCAAGCATTTCCCAAGCCCCCATATCCAGGCTATCATTTTGACTTGGAAATTTAGCAATCCATAAGCCTCCATCTACATCTCGGACATTGGCCTTAGGTCGTGCCCCTCCTAAAGAGGATCCTGGGGCCATTAACATATTTAGCCATTTTAGGTATTCCGGATTTTCTGAGGCATTTTCCTTTTCTAGCTGTAGGCTGGCAAATTCGAGATCTCTAAGTGCAGCAAAAGGAGGTGCAGCCATTGCTTTATCATCATCCAAAAAAGTACCATTCGGTACAGTTTTAAAACGAAGTCCTCCCATTCGGTTATTATCATAAACACCAAGTAGATAATCCGATTCCATTAGAGTTTTAGGCCGGCGGTCTTCTTTCCTGGCTTTAGCTGCTTCTTTACGCATCATCAGCACCCGTCCCCAACGGTCAGGCGAGGAGTCTAAAAAAATTCCGAAGTTAGATTTTTCATCATTTAGATATTGGGCTCCTTCGAATAATTGTAAATCTGGATCTATGATTTGTGCGTAATCCGATGCTAACCATTCTTTATCGTATTCAAATGAAAAGATTTCTTTACCTCTTGATGGTGTGGCGTATAAACTACCCATTAATATAGGTGATTCAATTCCATCCCAATGCGCATATACCAAAATTTCTTTCCTTTCTGGTGCCATTATTTCTTGGTGTTTTTTGGTCCTCGCTCCTTAACTATTAGGTCAGCATCCTGGATTTTTCTACCTAATACATCATCGTCGGCCAAAAGCAATATATCTTTCTCCAGACCTAATACTAACAAAACTTGCAAAACAATACCTAAAGAAACCGCGGGATTCCCTTTTTCGAGGGATGAAAGCGTGGGACGGGAAATTCCTGCTCGCTCCGAAACCTGATCCATGGTGAGCTTCCTACGTAAACGTGCTAACTTCATATTTTCTCCTACTGCTTTTAAAAGTTTCCTGTTTTTAGGTAATAATACGATGCTGTTCCTAGGCATAATGTTAAATATTTTTTACAAATATAGAAAAAATGTAAATACTATTATACATTATGGGTTTTTTGTATGATCTGTAGACGATTGGCTAAGTTTATAAGTACAGATAAATGAGAATAGAGGTATTTTAAAAATCAAAGTTAAGCTACGATGTCGTAGCATATTCCTTTTCTAAAACTCTGAGTGTAGAGCGGATATTTTGGAATAAATACAAGCGTAGATCATCACATAGGCAGAGTTATTTATCTTACTGTGGATAGAAACTAGGTACAATACTAGAAGGTTTTCAGTACTTATAAATTCGGAAAATTGATCACTCTACTATTCACTTTTAGATCGATATGTCGTTCACCATTAGCTTCGTTGAGATCAATAAAAAGCCGTTTATCTTTAGCGATGGAAAATTTATCATAAGCGACGACAAAACTCGCTTTTGCTCCACCAGTTATTTTAGTAGGTATTTGGTGGGAGTATATAGGTTTTTTCAGAACACTTTGCATGGATTTTTTCTTTCCCCTTTGCTTAGTTTGTACATAGAGTTTAAGAAAATTAAGATCATAGTCCAGAGTAGAGGTATTGCTTAATTGAAATTTAAAATACAGCTGATGATCCCTAAACACAATATTTTGAAGTTCCAGTTTGATGCCATACTTACTTTTTTTCTTTTTTCGAATATGCTTCTGACTATTTAAGATTGCCTTGCATGTTGGTTTATAATCAATACTATCATTTTTAATCATAGGAGAATCACTTGTAATATTCCGGTTCTTTTGCTGTTCCGATACTTCTGTTTGATAGTGTTCGTTTCCAATACTTGATTCTGCACTCAAAAAATAAGTGAGTTTGGAGAGTTCTTTTCTATACTTTAGGATATAGCTATATACCGAACCATCATTGCAGATCACCAGTAAATTGGTAAGTGTACCGGGACTGGCCTGTAAAAGTCCAAGATTTTGCTGTTGATCACGATTAAATGTAAAAGCAAAATTTTCAGCTCCCGTAATTCCCTGACGAATTGGTTTTGGAAAAAACAAGGCTACATTATAGGTTTCGTTAGCATAAAGGGTATCCAGAGCTTTAGAAGTTTCTGCCTGAATACTTCCATAGAAAAGGATAAGAAAAAGAGTAAATACAGTTTTCATGGTTTTAAATATTAGAAGGTTTTAAAAGAAGTTTATAGTTATTGCTAATGGTGACTTTGATATTGCGGTGATTTTTTCTGAAAATCCGTTGAAGACCACTGACCTGTGGAACTCCTGTTATTTGAATATCATCAACGACATCTCCAATGACTTCCTGGCTTGCTTCGGCCTGAAAGCTATTTTGGATATAAATACCAGCATTACCGTCATTCTGATCATAAGCCATTAATGTTATAGGTTCATGGTTGATTCGTGAGATATCAATGAGCACGCGATTAGGTTGAAATCGTACAAAACCGAATAGTCTGGTGTTTTTAGGATATCGATGACCATTAATGCTACAATCTTCACTTAATCGCAGTTGCAAGCGATAACCGGATCGAACGACCTGATGGCCATCAACGACAGCTGGAATAACAGAATCTGTGAAAGTATTCTGGAGTAATTGTTTTTCGGAATGTGCCGCAAAAAACAATTGATGATCTAATGCCCGCTCTTTCATATTAAAATGATTTTCAAAAGAGTCAGAAGATCTGGTTAAGCTAGGATTTAAATGATTTACTGAACTATTCCCGACCTCTGTTCTTTTTGAGCTTTGCGCATATGACGGTGGATTGGGTAGTAAACTATCCTGCATGGGAATGGAGGGATTAATCCCACTGGATGGACTTCTGCTATTCAGGCTATCTTTATCATATTCCTGGTAAATACTAGGCGCGGTTCGCTCTTTTGTTTCTTCCAGATTATTGAGTGCTTCTAATTTGGAAGTATAGGTTATGGGCTCTTCAGAGAGTTCGGGGATACCCGTGCGTTGAAGGTTTTCATCTTCCTGCCCATCATCAAGATACCAAAATATGGCGCCGACAATAAATGCAATTACAATCACTATAAGAGCGATAAAAACAATACTGTTTTTAGGTATTTTCATAATGTTTAATTTTAATCGGTTACTTTTTGAAGGGAGTTTTCGTAAAAGTCAGTGATCAGCATTCCATGCGGATTTTTGGGGAAATGCCGTTCTACCTGTAGAATTTTTCCGGAAGTAATAAGCTCGTAGGTATCTGTAATTCCCCCACGGTTAATCTTAAAAACTGTGGTAGTTCGAAACGGAATAGGAGTGCTCTGTATATCAATCTCACTCTGTACCTGAGTCACCTGTTGTACTAAGGAATATTGCAGCAAGCGATTATAAACACCATCAGCCTTTTTTTGTTGGAATAAATCACTTACACTTTGATCCCCGAGCCATAAGGCTTTTTCTATGTGTTTTTCGTAGGTTCCTGATTCCAGATCGTAAAAATACCGATGGAAATTGTCCAAATGCGCCAATACTTCCACATCCAGATGGTCTTTTTTGTTTTCCCAAGTTAAGGGGAGTACGTTGCCATTCGCATCAACAGCAAATGCATTATTTAATGCTTCATTATGGATGGAATAGGTTAGCCATGCGGAGTAGCTAATCGCAAGGAATGCACCAATGCTTATACTTATGGAGACCAGACGGTTTAATTTTAGTATTGCAAAAATATCAGTATAAGGTGTTTTCATAATTAAATGGTTTAGAGATGAATATTACCCGATAATCGGGAATTGATAGGATTAAGCGCTACCTGAATTAGAAAGGTTAATCAACTATTTCATGAGGTAAATAAGCGAAGACTAAAACTGGTCGCTTTTTTATAGAGTTTAAACTTCAGGAATACAATAAAGCCTATGGAGCCTGCTTCAATAATGATGTTGATCAACGCATTATCCATCGTTATACCGAGAAGCTCATTCCAGAAATTTGCATTGATTTGGGCATAGAGCGTATTAATGAAAATGTTGACCAGGAAAAATGCCGGAACCAGCATGTAAACAGCGGTGTAGAGTCTAAAGAACTGGTACGTCATAGATCGGAATTTATCAAAGACCGAAAGGCTGATGATCAGTGGGAAAAATGCTTGCATCAGTCCTAATAAAAAATAGCGCTCGGCCAAAAATAATGGATAGATAAATAGATCCAGGATCCATAAAAACAGACCCGCCATAAAGGAAATCATTTTGATTCCGTAAAGCGGAGTAACTAAAACATCATATAAAGTTGCCAGTGCCTTTTGCGCTACCTCTATACCACCGGCAATACCGGTATATTCTGGTTCCAGTTCCATTTCCTGTAGCTGAAGAGGAAGCAACGGAGGTGCTGTATCCCGATAGTCCTCTTCAATAGCAACAAGAATAGTGTCAAAGAAGCCCAAAAGCTGCGTGGAAAACACAACGATTAAGATCACGGCAAAATTTTTGACTAATGCCCCGGGGCTGAGTCCCCAGGTATATCCTTCACGGTCAGCAATTCCCTCATTGTATTTTTTCAGAATGTTCACTAGAAATAATACAACACCAAGTCCTTTTATTCCGGTGATGGTATACTGAGAGAAGTCACTGTCTTTAATAATCTGAAAGACACTATCTACGTATTCCAGACCAATACTATAAGCAAGCAAAGCATTCATCAGAATTCATTTTCGCGGTTATTGATTTTATCCTGCATCTCCCGGAAGGAGATGATGTCCCGGTATCTTTTTGTTTTCTGATTGATTTCCATTACCATTTTCCGGGAGGCCTCTTTTTTCTCCTGAAGGATTTTAGCCCGTTCTGCATCGCTCATTTTGAGATAATCACTAGATAAAATACTTTCCATATAACTAAGATCTTCAAGGCTGGTTTCAATTATGCGATTAAAAGCATCACTGACCCTTTCGATTTCTGAAGGTCGGATATAGGGAGAGGCTAAGATTTCCCGAAGATCATCACGAACCATCCGGTATAGGCGCTGGTTATTTTCGGTAATTTCCTGAACGGCATGTAATTGTTTGACAACATTGGTTACCTTTTCCAGATTTTCTTTTTGCTCCTTTAAGAAGTTTACGGTCTGTACTAAATTGGATGTTTGTTTGGCTGATTCGATCAGTTGTTGCGCCAAGCTGATAAAGTTGGTATTGTCATAGACCGGCATTCCCTGAGCTTGTATGTTTCCCGGAATTAGTATTAGAAATGAGATTATGGTAATACATAAAAGGTGCTGTTTAGCGGTAAGTAAAGTTTTCATAAGCTGTAAGTTTTATGGATTTAAAAATTCTTTTATAGCCGCTTCCATATCATTGGTTTTATTGTAATTGGCCATTATCGCTTCGTTTTCGGCACCATCGGTGAGGTAAGCGGCATAAACTTCGGGAGGTACTTCCAAACGAAAGATGTTACTTTCTTTTCCAATCTTAATGAAGATCTCGGTATACTTTCGCGTCCCCGAGAAATTGTTACGGATGGATCGCAATTGCGTTAGATCATGATCGGATAACTTCAATCTCGAGGCGAGCTCATCGTATCCTTTCTCATTGTTGAGACTATAAATGACCTGCGTATTTTCAAGAATACTGGCAGCCGTTGTATTTCCGGGGAGTTGATTGATCGATTGAAGGATAATACCGATGGCACCGTTTTGTTTGCGAATGGCCTGATAATAGAATTCAACGCTTTCGAGTACATTATCAAATTTGAGTTGCTTAGCGAATTCATCAAACAAAATAATTCCACGTTCGGATCGGTTTCTCCAAATCGTTCGCTGTACCGCTGTTTTGATAAGCTTTAGCATTACCGAAAGAATTTCTTTGTTATCACGAACTTCATCAAGTTCAAAAATTATTAAGCGTTTATCTTCCAGTTTATAGGTTTGATCTTCCTGATCTTCAAATAGGAAACTATAGATCCCGTTCTCCACATACTCAGACATAACATGAAGAAAATCAGATCGGTTAAAGTATTCCATTTTGATTCCCAGTGCTGCAGGTAGTGATTCACCGGAGTCATCAATGAAATGATAGAAACCGGCTAAAGAAGGAATCCCGGATTCTTGTTGGTAATAGGCTTTTAAGATCTTTTTGAGTGCTACAGATTGCGCTTTTTCAATCCTGGTGCCGGGAGCGAGGAGCTCAAATATAAATATTGCCAGATCTTCAAGCCGTTCGGTAGTGAGATCTTTAGCTGTAGGGATATAGAAAGGATTGATCCCAAGACTTTCTCCCTCATGATATCGCATCACGGTATATTGCCCGGGATAGAGCTTGGCAAGCTTTGTATAGGAACCTCCAAGATCGATAATTACCAGACGAATTCCCTGTTCAAAATACTGACGAAGTATATTATTGGCTAAAAAAGATTTCCCTTCCCCGGTCGGGGCAAAAATGGCAAAATTACGAGCTTTTATCCTTTTCTTTCGTTCATCCCAAACATCCTTAAATACGGGTATATTATAAGCCCTGTCATTAAAAATTATGCCTTGTGGATCAGATCGGTAAGAGGTGTTATTGATTAAAAGACATAAAGCATGTTTAAGTTCACTTACATAAAGATCGTGATCTTTGAAATTAGTAGCATGAGCCCAGTAGCTGTTAAGGAGATAATGCTTTAAAGCTTCCCCTTTCGGAGCATAGGGTATAATATCCAACTCCTTAAATTCCGAATTGATTTTTGAGGCAATGTTCGTAAGCCGGTATGGCTTTTTTGTCCAGTATATAATATTCAAATGCCCTCTTATAATTCGGGACTGCTCATCATCGTTAATACGGTCTAGGATTTCCTGTATTTTACCTAAAATGATTTTGTTTTGGGAACCAAAATTGACACTTTTTTTTAATGCCTCAATTTTTTGTTCCAGTATCCGGCGCCATTTGTATTTATCATCAAGGATCATAATCTGATTAATCATATGATTTTCGTGAAGAGCGAGACCAAGACCATCAATAAATCCCATTTGAAAGCTAAAGGTGTCGGAAGTAAAAGCTTCATTAATTTTACTGGTATGCAGTTGATCGCCAAAACACAATTCATTATTGATAGCCATTGCACCATAATGATGTTCTCCAATACTTACGCCATCGCGATGCAATAACATATCTGTTTTATGATCTTCGTGATATCCATTAAAATAATCTTCTGTAAGTTGGAGCGCTTGCTCAGGAGACAATGGACTTAAGCTAATTTTTCGACTATTGTTTAAGAAGGAAACCGCATCTGATACACTGCTTACAAATTGATCTACACGCGCGGATATGCGTTTGGGAATTTTGGTATCCAGCTTTTTGAACGGATTGACAAACCGGTTACTTTGTATGGATTTACCGGCTGGAAGGACAAAAAATAAATGACACTCATGATAGAGATATTCCCTTCCCTTAAAATAGGTATAAGTTGCTTTTTCTAAAAAGCGCTGTTTTGGAAGGGCCGAAGCGGAATATTCCTTTTTGTGATAGGTGTCTTGCTTATGAACAAGGCATCCGGAAGGCAATGATTTTAGGGATTGAAACCAACTCGAATGTAGCTTTTCAAAATCTTTTTCAGAAAGAGAATAGATCTCTGGTAGGTGTACACTGTAGCCTAAAATCACGTTACCGTTATTGGCATAAGCTAAATTACCATCCATATGGATTAGCGGATGATATTTTGAAAATTCAAGTCTTTTCATAAGTTATTCCTGAATAAAATTTATTGGTGATATGCTTTGGAAATCGTCCCTTTGGTGTGAATGAAAGAGGACGGTTGCTCATTCGCAGTAAAAGGATATATAATCCAAGGTTCCATAGTAATGCGCTAGCAATAATTGTCATGCTAAAAGCAAAAATGATGATCAAAAGGGAGCCGATTACCGATACCATACATAGAGCGAATAGGGGTATCGGTAATCCAAAAATAACGGCACCCTTACGGATATTGCGGTAGGTGTCAAAAGAAGTCATATTCTTTTCTTTAAACCACAATACCAAGGATATAGGAGAAGATTCCTACCACGGCTCCGGCAATAAGTACAAATACCAATACCCGGGTAATCCCTTTTTTAATATCCGAGTTCTCTCCAAAGAAATGACCGGCATTGAAAAGAAAGCCTACTAAAAAGATCACTGCCAAAATAATAGGAAATACACTTCGGATCGTACTGGCGATATCATTTACGGAATCTTCAATACCCCCAATCTGAGCAAAAAGTGGCGTCGCAAAAACGCTTAACATTAAAGTAAGTACAATTGATTTTCTCATAACATAATGATTTAGAATTTGTTATGATAAAGTTATAGTTTTAAGGTTGTAAAATACTGTAAATCAATAATTTGTAAATAAAATAAAGTTTAGTGTGAGATGATAGATTTTAGTGCTAATTGTCAATAAATATTATGATCAGAACCAATGATCTGTTGATAACTTATTAAATGGCATATATCGGAGGTCTCAAAAACGTCAATGTATTGTTCATTTACCTAAAGTTTATTTTTAAAATCCCCGAAAATATACTTCAAAAACATACGCAACTTTTTCATTATCAGTGTATCTATATAGAAACCAATACTAGTCATTATGAAAAAAGTTTACGAATTAATTTTGTTGCTATTCATTGTTGCTTCCTGCAGTACGAATCCTGAAAATGACAATAGTTTTTCCTTTTCTAATGGGAATACCGCGGAATACGACGAAATGGGAGAGTTTCAAACTGGAGATCAATATGAAGAATATGTAGAGAATCCATTTGTATATACGTCAGAAGCTCCAATTTCCACATTCTCCATTGATGCCGATGGTGCTTCCTATGGGAATATGAGAAGATTTATAATGCAGGAAAATATGTTACCTCCAAGAGGAGACATTCGTACAGAGGAGCTTATTAATTATTTTAACCTGGATTACGAGTTTAATGGAGGCGAACATCCCATTAGTTTAAATGGGGAGCTTAGTGGAAATCCATGGAATAGTGAAAACAAATTGATTAGGATTGGAATAAAAGGTAAAACAATACCTGAAAGTGAAGACGTACCATCAAACTTTGTCTTTCTTATTGATGTCTCAGGATCGATGGCCAGTGAAGATAAGCTGGAACTTTTAAAGAATGGTTTTAAATATTTTGTTGATGGATTAGGGGCAGAGGATCGTATAGCAATAGTGACTTATGCCGGTAGTGCCGGAGTCTTATTAGCATCAACTTCCGGGACAGAAAAAAATACTATCAAAAATGCAATCGATCAATTAGGTGCGGGAGGAAGTACAGCCGGAGCAGCAGGAATTTCTACTGCATACGAGATCGCACAGGAAAATTTTATTGAAAATGGCAATAACCGAATTATTCTGGGAACTGATGGCGACTTTAATGTGGGAATAAGTAACCGAGAGGAACTCATAGCGCTTATAGAAGAGAAAAGAGCTTCCAAAATATTTCTAACGGTCTTGGGAGTAGGTCGAGGGAATTTAAACGATGCTGCCCTGGAGCAGATTGCCAACTACGGAAATGGAAATTATGAATATATCGATAATCCGGAGCAATTACGGAAAGTCTTTATTTACGATTATAGTAAATTTTATACCATAGCCAAAGATGTTAAAGTTCAGGTAGCTTTTAATCCTGAAGTAGTGGAAGCTTATCGCTTAATTGGATATGAAAACAGAATTTTAGATACAGAAGATTTTGAAGATGATACGGAAGATGCCGGGGAGATCGGTGCAGGGCAAAATATCACTGCACTCTATGAAATTGTTCCTGTTGGTACTATTTCTGAAAACCTTCCGGCTTTTACAGTAGATTTTCGATATAAGTTACCGGATAGCGATGTTAGCATTCCTATTCAGTTGGAAATTTTTGATGAAGCAAAAACTTTTTCTGAGTCATCTGATTTCATGAAGTTTACCGCTGGTATTTCGGCATTTTCGATGCTTCTTTCTGATTCCGAATATAAAGGGACAAGTAGTTATGATCAGGTATTGGAATGGATCAACAGTACCAATCTACGAGATGAACATGGCTTTAAGGCGGAGTTTAAAGATATAGTCACAAAGGCCAAAGATTTGTGATTATTTAATAGCAATTATAGTTATATACCGGATAATAAAAGGAATGTGCCGAAAGCATATTCCTTTTATTTTCTTTTGTCTCCGGTGTGTTTCTGAAAGGCGATGAGATTAAACATTTCTTTCATTCGACTTCGTACTCGTATACCATAACGGGATTCTAATTCTTCAGCGTTGAGGTTAGTGGTAGCATGTGTTTTAAAGGATCCTTTACTTAGGTTATGACGTTCATATCGTGAGAGTAAAACTTCGCCCATGACATTACAATCTTTTCCGTAAAATCTTCCGGGAAGTTCCACTCCAAGATCATCAAAACAATAGTAGCCTGAATTCCCATAATCTTCAATAGTTTTATAACCGATATGGTTGAATCCGAAGCTTACATTACGGCATGGAATCATTTCATAAAAACGCCGCTGTGGATCCAGGTGTCGTAATAATTTCATGAGACTGGTTTTACCACAGCCTACCGGTCCGGAAAGTAATATTCCTTTATTGATATCGATATCATATTTCGCACATGTGGTTGCATCCCTAATCATGTAGGAGCATAATTGTAATAGTATTTTTCGATCTTTCTTGAAGAGCTCAAAATGTGATCCAAACAGTAATTTTCCTTTGGCTTCCAGGTAAACCAGAATCTTAGAAAAATCATAGTGTACACAGCAGCCATCAAATCTTCCGAGGGAATAGGTGACGCCACCTTCAACAATTTTAGAGGGGTTGTCCATAATCTTTATCGTTAGTTGTTTTTAAGAAGTCTATATCCTTTTCAGATTTGGGATGCCTGATCTTGTTTTTCTTTTCAAAAGCATGTTGTGTATCGATCCATTTTTTCGCGAGTGATTTCCAGTTCTTAATGGCTAGACCATCACCGGTAACCCAATTTTGTCCATGATAGTGGTCAAAAAAATGATTGGCACTTGATTTTTTTGATTTTAAATTTTTAAAAAATAAAATAACCTCCTGTCGGTTTGGTGTTTTAATGTTTATAGGTTTATTATGTTTTATATTAGATACGCATGCTTGTTCGCTCACGGGATACTTCCGATCGTCGAGCTGTTCAGTGCTGGGATGGTAGCGTTCGGCAAGCTGTTCTAATTTGGGATCGTAACCGGATGCTAATTCCTGCTCGGTATTGTCAAGAAGTTGCATCCGAATTCTACTGCCTTTAAACGGATTGAAAGAAGGGTAATAAATTAGATATCCCCAGTCGTGTAGTTGTACAATACAACGATGATATGTTGAAGTAGAACCGATCTTGGAAATTTTCATAAGCAAATGTCTATCAGCATAAAATTCTATGGCAAAACGACTGATATTCCATTCCTGAAAAAGAGCCATGTACAAACTAACATGGGACGGACTTAGCCGGCTATCTTTGTAAAATTGCTCATAGGCCGCGGTCAGTAGTTTGATATAATTGCGCATTAAAGTTTCATTTTATGGTGAATACTGTTTTGATCTAAAACTTTTTGAATCTGCCGGGTATCGTAATAAATAATGCCTCCCATTTTAGTATAGGGCAGGGTACCGTTAATTCTTAAGTTTTGAAGTGTTCCGGGACTGATTTGAAGCATATCCATAACTTCTGCAGATTTTAAATAGCGTTTTACTTTATTCTTAGATTGTGAGGTGAGCAGTTTTTTAATGTCTTCGAGTAGCTCTACTTTAAATTCTCTTAAATCGTCGGTTGTAATAATTGAATTTGGCATAATAAATTGGTTTTAAAAGAATGGGCTATCAAGGTTAATTGTTTTTAAATGATAGCCCTTTCCATGATTTGACTTTCGTTCTGTAAAATTGGTGGACTTTGATGGTCTTTTTTCGGTAGGAGCTTCGTAGTACGAAAAACTTTAACTTTTGATAGGATTTAGCTTGTTATGACCTGATTTAAATAGGTGAAGGAGGAATAAGAGGTAGGTAAGGCGTGAAATAGGAAAGAATTTTACGAGAAATGAACTTTTCGTAGTACGATTTGACTACGAAAATCTATTTTTTATCGTCTTCTCGCATTTTAGCGTCCATGATTGTGGCAAGCGAATGAAGATATTTGGTACGAGGATCTTTACGGGATTTTATTTCGCCGTATGTTTTGTAGAAATTATCGATCTTGATATTAAAGAAATCTTCAAAAGCTGCAAAAAGAGTTTTTAGATCTACGGTTCCATGATTGATGTCTCCATTGAAATAAAAAGAATAGATCATTTCGACTAAATTTGTTTTGGTACCAGACCAAATTAAAAGGTTAGGTTTTCGTTCCCTGAAATTACTGCTGCTTCCCGGTTCTATTCTTTCCAGTTTTTCCCGAATATAATGAATGTAACGGTACAGCGCCTGTACCTGAGACCAAAGCAAATCATGAGAGGTGGAGAATTCCGGGTATTGGTAGTAGAAAATATTGGGGTTAAACGAAAAATCTCTTTTCCCGTGACGACTAAAGAACATATGATCAAGATACGTATGTCCCTGTTCCATATAACTTACAAAACTGTTATTCTCCGAAAAGAATTGATTGATCTTTTTCATCTCTTTCTCGAGAAATCGCACCTTATTAGAATTACCGATTTTTGGTAGTTTAATCTCACAATGACGTACCTGAGAGAAGTAGATATGGTAACTCATTGGAAGGGGTTTGATATTCCTGAAGAAGTCTATTTCTGACTGGGGATCTTCAAAATCCTCCTTATCTACATGTTTTTGAAGTTTGGTAAGGGTTTTTACCGAGAGCTGAATTCCGGATTCAGCTTTTTTAAGATCGGAATCACCGGAATGAATCAGGCTATCGATGTTTTCGCTAAAAGTGGACATAATGTTCTCGATCATGGGGTGCGTATTTAAGGATAACAAATAGTGACGTTGTTGTGCTAGTTTCAAATTTGAATCGTATAAGTAATCTGGATCAAAGAAAATTTAATGCGTCTGGGAAATATAGACTTCTAATCTGTTCTTAACCATTCCAAGGACTCCATGGCAAAATTGTCCTTTGCTTGTAGGTATGCACATTTCTCAATGATCTTTGCGCCAAGCTTCCGTTTCTCAAAGCCCGCCGTAAGTCCGAAATCGACCCGTTTATAATCTAGAGCTTTCGATCTTTTAATAGTATGATAGAGTAAGTGTCTATAGATGTTGTATCGATATGCGAATGTGTAATCCATACCAATAATTGCAGGCGTGTAAATCCCACTTTTGTTTTTATAACAAAACATTACTCCTACTAAATTTTGATCGGGTTCTTTTAAAGAAATCAATATAAATTCCCATTGAGGAGCGTCCTTCATATGGGTAAATAAACTAAAGGGATAACTAAAAGTATTTAAACCCAAATTTTGATTCTTTACCGACTGGTATAACCTGTAGCATTGTAGCAGTTCTATATTACTGAGAGATTGCCTGTAAACTATTTTTAAATCATTTTCAAATGCAAGAATTTCTTTTCTAAAATGCTTACGTGATCGTTTACTTAAACTTTGAATATATTCCTTTTGATCTTTCCATTCGAACGTATCGAAAACCGCAGATTCTGGCATGGCAACCTGAATAAAACCTTTTTTATGTAGGTATAGTTTGATTCCGGTATCCTTTTGATCAAAATCGCGTAAAATGACATAATCCGGATTCAATTTTTTGTCAAGAATTTCTATTTGTTCCAGTAGAAGATCAAAAGCCTGTTTCCAGAGCTTGTTATCCCTATCGAGAAATAGATGATTACCTTCGGTGACCATGGATCCCATACAAAGGCAATAACTTGTGTGATAGTAAGGATTTGACTCTCTTTCCTTTTCTATTCTTACGGAAACAGAGCTTGGAGCCAGCATATCTTCTTTCCACAACCCGTAAGTAAAAAAAGTAGAGAGGATACATTTTTCATTTTGGTCCAAGATATTGAAATAAAAAAATTGAAGTTGATGTTCAGGTGTTTTTTCATGCTTAAAGATTTTTTCTAAAGTCACCAGACCATCCCAGTCATAAAAGCTATTATTTCCAACTCGCTCATTCCAAAAGCTTGGAGATATTTCTTTAATAGAATTATATTTTTTAAGACTTAATTTTTCATCTAGCTGTTTAGATTTTTCAGAGCCTTTGATCGTCCGACCAAATGCTGCAGATACCCGGTTTATATTAGTCCCCGTATCATATAAAGCTTTAGGATATTCTTTTTGTAATGTGTTTACGAAATCCTCGATATCCTTTTGTTGATTATGTCTCGATATACTAATGCGTAATCCGGTATTTTTGATTGGAACAGCAGGAAAAATTCCAAGATTAGTATAAAAGCCTTTGGCTATTAATCGTTTAATAAGATTAAAACCAGTCTCTGGCATACCTGTTCCTATATAGAATATTGGTGAATCGTTATGCGTTATTAATGGAAGCCTAGTGTTTTTTAGGCATTGATCCATACATGAAATTCGATCATAAAGTTCCTTTTGTAATTGATAGATTTCGGGAGATAAATGAATTTTCGCAGAAGCTATTGCAGCACCAACGGCGGCTGGATCCAGTTGAATAGAAAACGTAAGTGGTCCTCCAAAATTTTTAATTCTTTCCTGAATCTTTTGATCTTTACAAACCATAACTGCACCACTAGCTCCAAAAGTTTTGCTTAGTGTGGAAATGAGAATTACTTTTTCTGGTAATTCTTTGAGAATACTCATCACATATCCACTACCGTTAGTACCTTTCCAACTCATTCCATGGACATCATCAAAGTATAAATAAAGTTGACTATATCGTTTGGCTAGTCCTATTAAATCTTCGATAGGTGCATAATCTCCGTACATCGAATACATCCCATCAGCCATAAACCAAATTTTGTTGCATTTCGATTGTAATTTTTTCAATTTTTCTTCCAGCATGTCAAGGTTATTATGGCGAATCATTTCGACTGGAACTGAACGTAGTTTTAGCGGCTGTACGGCACTTTGAACACTCCAGTGTACCTGATGGTCTAATATAATTCCATCGCCATCATTCACAACAGAGGGAATAACACCTAAATGTCCTAGAGTACTGTTCTTGGTCACCACAACGAAATGATCATTATATATTTTGGACAGTAAGGTCTCTAGTTCGCGGTATAAAGGATGAGAAACATAAGATTTAGACATTGGGAATTCTGTTCCGTAGGCTTGTATGGCTTGAATAGCGCCTTGTTTTAAACGCTCATCCTGTTCTAACCCTAGATAACCTGTAGTTCCAAAATTGAACAATTCCTTTCCATCAATTTGAAGTTTTCTTCCATTGATAGCATTTCCATCAGCATACAGATGAAGAGCGCCGGATTCTTTGGCACTTGTCATCACCGAGATTACGGTGTTTAGGATATTATTGTACTTAATTTTCGCCATTTGTTATCATTTAAACTCCTATCAAGCTAAAAAAACAACCGCTTTGTTTTAAGAAGAAACATTAAAATGGTCTACGAGTCAAATCATGAAATTTAAAGTCAAATAGGCGTATTTACTGGTATTTTCTATGAATTATTGTAATCTATTGATTGTAATGTTAAATTAAGGTTATGAAAATTTTCCTATTTTTAGAATAGAAATAGGGATACAAATGTTTAAAGGAGAAGATTATGCACACTTCTGGGTCGAGGAGGGTATTCTTAATTTTATATATAAACCCAATATAATTCTCGATATCAATGAAGCTCGGGCTGTGGTAAAAGCCAGATTACGACTTCAGCAAGGAAAAGTATACCCCATTTTATGCGACATAAGACAGCTTAAAACTTCTAGTAAGGCAGCAAGGGAATATCTCGCTGTTGATGGATGCCTGAATGCATTAGCGGTTGCCTTTGTTATAGAAGAAAGCTATTTTGGAACCATGATGTCGGCATTTAGGGAGATTAGTAAGCCTAATGTCCCCATTGAGACTTTTACAACCACTTCAGAAGCCTTAAACTTTTTGAAGCAATTTGAATAACCTTATAACCCACCAAGTTATGAATACCCCAACTTTCAAAGCCAGGGTACAGGAGATTCTGAATTTTATTACAGAAATCACTCTTGGTACCTATACTTACACCTTGCCACTTAGAAATCAAAAGGATGAGCTCGAACAGATTGCGATTTCTCTCAATATTATGGTTGAAGAAATTAATACAGTAGTTCACCAAATCAATTTTGAAAAGAGTAAAGAAGCGATTGAAAATGTCATCATTAATCTGGATGAGAATTTACAGATCACATCATTCTCTGAAAATATTCGTAAAATCCTAATGTATAAAGAGGAACATCTTTTAGGAAAACCTTTGAAATTGATCCTAGGTGATCGGATTGGCCTAAATGAACAGATTGAGAAATTTATGACTGATGTAGGTCAATATCGCTTACCAATTAGCATTGAGCTAAAACATCATTGTGGATATTCATGGTCGGGATATGGCTATCTTCATCCTTTAATTTCAGGAGAACAAACAGGCTATTGTCTTTCCGTTTTTAAAGCAGTTTATTGTAATGAACGTTTAAAAAATGAGCTTAAAGACCGTAAGGAAGGACAAATAAGATATCCAAGTGAATATCGAAGTCTCCTTTTGAAAGATCAACGGGACTTAGTAAGAACATTACATGCCTATATTATTAAAAGATTGGATCGTCCACTTCCGAAACTGTCTGTGATAGCCAGAGAAGTAGGCGCTAGTGTGAGTAAAATGACCGTGATATTTAAGCGTACTTATGAAGAATCCATTAATGAATACCATCTAAGGAAACGACTGGAAAAGGCCTATGCTCTTATCCGAGATACTTCAATGTCCATTAGTGAAATCTCAGAAGAATGTGGCTTTGTGAGTTTAGCACATTTCTCAAGATCTTTCAAAAAACATTATAGTGTGGCACCAAGTAAAATAAGAGAATTATAAATATTTAGCCTTAAGTTCAAATTGAAAATCGTTTCAGGCAAAAGCTTTTGGATCAATATGGTGAACTTTAAACCATAACTCCAAAAAATGCGAATGGGATGAATCAAATGAAATGTAGATATCAAGGAAAGTTGAATGGGGCTACAATGAACATTTTTAAGCTTGGAATTGCCCTATACTTAATTCTACTATTCGCCTATACCGGTTTTTCAAAACTTATAGATACTAATGCACTTTTTACGACCTTAAGAAATGCACCGCTATTTTTTACAGAACATACCGCTGATATACTTTCCTGGTTAATTCCTTTAGGGGAAATTGGTATAGCTGGAGGAATCATATTTGAAGATTTTAGAAAAATCAGTCTTTTAAGTAGTGTAATACTCTTAAGCCTGTTCACTGCTTATACACTATGGATTGTTTTTATAAGCCCTTATGAACCCTGTACATGTGGAGGCATCCTAAGCCTTCTCAGCTGGAAGCAACACTTGCTGCTGAATACTATAAGTCTTGTATTAGCCACTACCGGTTTTTATTTCGAAAAGAATAAGAAGCTATAAAGAATTTATCGCGATGAAGACAGGAACGGAGGCCGAACACCTGTAAAGAAAGTAGGCATTTTAATGAATTTAAATACTTAAATTATGAAAAGAAGTAAGTTAATATTACCGTTAATGGCGTTTATCTGTGCCATAGGGATGTCCTTTGCCACTTCAGAAATTTCTGATCCGGATTATGATTATATAGATCTGGGAACTACAACTCTGATGATTGATGAGGTAGACTGTGGTACAGGTGATGAAAACTGTACCGTACAGCGAGAAGAGGAGGGGCCTGTTTATCAAGTTTTTGATGATGAAAATCTTTCAGTTGGAATTACTACATTAGACCGGACACTAAGTTGAGAGAATATTTTTGCTAGTTATTACCTTAGCAATTATGAGAAGAAAATCTAAACATTACACCTTAGAATTTAAACAAAAAGCAGTCGAGTTAAGTTATGCTAAAGGCAATGTAAAACAAGTATGTGAAGACTTGGATATATTTCCATCTGTACTTTACCGTTGGCGTAGAGAGTTAAAAGATTACGGTAACAACAGTTTCCCTGGCCGTGGTAATCCTAAAATGACCGATGAAGAAAAAGAGATAGCCCGATTAAAAAAGGCATTAAAAGAAGCCGAGTTAGAACGAGACATCTTAAAAAAGGCCATCAGCATCTTCTCCGCGAGCGACAAGAAAAATACAGGTTTATAAAACAACACCTTATGAGATTTCCTGTCGAGACGATGTGTAAAATATTGAAAGTAAGCAAAAGTGGCTATTACCATTGGTTACAATCGGGACCAAGTAAATTATGGTTAGAAAATCAAAAGGTAACTGGGCTTATTAAATCTATATTTAAAGATAGCTTTCAAAGCTATGGTTCACCTAGAATAAAAACAGAACTAGAGACATTAGGCTATAAAATATCAAAGCCTAGAGTTGCACGTATTATGAGTGCTAATTATTTGTTTGCAAAACGAAAACGTAAGTTTAAAGCAACCACATATAGTCAACATAATTACCCCATAGCTCCTAATTTATTAAACCAAAACTTTGAAGTAAGCCGACAGGATCAAGTTTGGGTAAGCGATATAACCTATATCAAAACCAAACAGGGCTGGTTATACCTTACTGTCATTATTGATTTGTTTAACCGCAAAGTTGTTGGATGGGCTCTAAGCGATAATCTAAGTACAGAAGACACTATTATTAAGGCTTGGCATATGGCTATAAAGAAAACTACTTTAACCCAGTCTTTAATTTTTCATTCCGACCGAGGTATACAATATGCCAGCCATAAGTTTACCTCATTAATTAAAAGTTACAATGGCTTAGTAAACCAATCTATGAGCAGAAAAGGTAATTGCTGGGATAATGCCATTGCTGAATCGTTCTTTAAATCATTAAAGGTAGAATGGGTTTATAGGCACAATTATAAGTTGAGATCTGAAGCGGAGTTATCCATCTTTGGATGGATAGAAACTTGGTATAATAATAGAAGAAGACATTCCTTTTTAGGAAATAGAACTATAAGAGAATTTGAATTAGACATGTATAACCTTAAACTAGCAGCGTAGTCATTCAACTATTTGTCCAGTTTTTTGTTGCAAGTCCATATTGCTTTCTAAACTTCTGGAAGATCAAAATAAAAAGAAAATTGAACTTTTAAATTACTGTTGGTCGAAAAGAAATAGTTTTCTATCCTTTTCAAAATTATCTTTAGCTCATAAAAAGAGTAAACCAAATCATCTAGATAAGTTAAGAGAGATCTTAAAAAATCCAACAAAACAGCTAACAATCCAAAATTTAACTGATAGATATAATTCTCTTTACGAAAATGAAATTTCTGAAATTTCCTCAACTATAGATCCCAAGATTTACGGGAATTTAAGAAGGATTGAAAATCAACTTGAACCTCTTTTAAAAGAAATCATCGTAGGAAATGAGGATGTTAATATCGCTCCATTAATTGAAATGCTCAATAACAGAAATTGGGTTGAAAAAGGTGTCGAATACCTTGAAAAAACAGATACAGTTTGTCCATTTTGTCAAGAAGAAACCATTGACAATGAGTTAAGAAATCAATTTAATGAATATTTTGATAGAACATATAAAGAAAAAATTAGTCTAATTGAGGATATTCTAAATCGATATAATGAAACTTCATACTCTTTATTACAAAATATTTTAAAAATTCAAAATTCATTCAATCCAGATAATAAAGTTTCAAGCCTCTATATAAAAATTCGAGACTTTTTAGCAGAAAATAAAGGTGTAATAGAGAACAAAATTGATAACTCAAATGAGAAAAAGAATATTTCTTCAATAAAATCTTTCAAAACGGAATTATCTAATATTATCAAACTCATTGAAGAAAACAATAAAAACTTCTCTGAACTGGATCAAAATAAAAAAGGTCTAATATCTGATATATGGGTTTTTATGGCTAATAAGAGTAAAGCGAGAATTCAAGCTTTTGATAATCGAAAACTCAAATACTCAAGATTAAAAAGTCTAGCTAATGATCTTAAAGATAAATATGATGAAGAGATTTCAAATTTAAAACTATCTGTAGAGAGTTTAAGAGGTCAAACAGTTAATACTGCTGATGCAGTAAATAATATAAATATAATTCTTAGAAACGCCGGATTTACAAGTTTTGAAATTGCTGAAAAAGATAAAATAAATAATATTTCTCACTATTACCTGAAAAGACCTGGAAGCAATAATACTGATGGGATTTTCAAAAGCTTAAGTGAAGGAGAAAAAAGTTTTATCTCATTCCTTTATTTTTATCAACTATGCATTGGAACTGATGATATAGAAAATAATAGTTCCAAAAAGAAAATAATAGTCATCGATGATCCAGTTTCTAGTTTAGACAGTCAAGCTTTATTTGTAATTTCAACATTGATCCATCAACTAATTCTGCAAAAAGGGAACGACAATAAACCTAACCGTAAAGCATTAAAAAATGAAAATATAAATCAGGTTTTCATTTTAACTCATAATATATACTTTTATAAAGAAGTCTCGTTTAACAAAAGACCAATATGCACAGATTTTTGGCATTATCAAGTGTCTAAAGTAAACAACAAAACGGAAATTACTGGACAGTATAATAAAGCTGTTTTAGATGACTACTCTTTACTATGGAAGAATATCAAGGATTTAAAAGGTAATTTACCCACAGATTCATCTTTTAATATATCAATTGCAAATACAATGCGAAGGATTATAGAAAGCTATACCAATTTCCTAGGTTTAGGCAATGATTCTTGGAGTGCTATATTAAGTGAGGATCAAAATAGCCCTGAATATTATATTAAATACGCTTTTATATCCTCAATCAATGACGAGAGCCATAAAGTTTCTACATTGGATGGTGTTTATTATCAAAAAATAAGTAGAGTACAACCCCAATTACTTTTCGATATTTTTAAAGATATTTTTGAATCGATAGGGAAAGAGCATTATCAAATGATGATGGAGGAGGAAATTCTGGTAACCAGTTAGACAAGTAAAAGCCATCAGCTAACAAAGATTCATCGCAAATAGCGGTTTTAATTAAAAAAGTGTAATTTTAGAAACCAAGCAAGAAAAGGTTAAGCCGACAAATCCGAGTCACTTACTCCGCCAAATATCTATAAACGATATAGTTATGCGCAACTCACTATAAAAATTGATAAATAATGATTTTGTACAAATATTATCCTCCGACTACTAATTCATTCAAAAGTATTATTAATGCAGTGGACTTGCAACAAAAAACTGGACAAATAGTTGAATGACTACGCTGCTAGTTTAAGGTTATACATGTCTAATTCAAATTCTCTTATAGTTCTATTTCCTAAAAAGGAATGTCTTCTTCTATTATTATACCAAGTTTCTATCCATCCAAAGATGGATAACTCCGCTTCAGATCTCAACTTATAATTGTGCCTATAAACCCATTCTACCTTTAATGATTTAAAGAACGATTCAGCAATGGCATTATCCCAGCAATTACCTTTTCTGCTCATAGATTGGTTTACTAAGCCATTGTAACTTTTAATTAATGAGGTAAACTTATGGCTGGCATATTGTATACCTCGGTCGGAATGAAAAATTAAAGACTGGGTTAAAGTAGTTTTCTTTATAGCCATATGCCAAGCCTTAATAATAGTGTCTTCTGTACTTAGATTATCGCTTAGAGCCCATCCAACAACTTTGCGGTTAAACAAATCAATAATGACAGTAAGGTATAACCAGCCCTGTTTGGTTTTGATATAGGTTATATCGCTTACCCAAACTTGATCCTGTCGGCTTACTTCAAAGTTTTGGTTTAATAAATTAGGAGCTATGGGGTAATTATGTTGACTATATGTGGTTGCTTTAAACTTACGTTTTCGTTTTGCAAACAAATAATTAGCACTCATAATACGTGCAACTCTAGGCTTTGATATTTTATAGCCTAATGTCTCTAGTTCTGTTTTTATTCTAGGTGAACCATAGCTTTGAAAGCTATCTTTAAATATAGATTTAATAAGCCCAGTTACCTTTTGATTTTCTAACCATAATTTACTTGGTCCCGATTGTAACCAATGGTAATAGCCACTTTTGCTTACTTTCAATATTTTACACATCGTCTCGACAGGAAATCTCATAAGGTGTTGTTTTATAAACCTGTATTTTTCTTGTCGCTCGCGGAGAAGATGCTGATGGCCTTTTTTAAGATGTCTCGTTCTAACTCGGCTTCTTTTAATGCCTTTTTTAATCGGGCTATCTCTTTTTCTTCATCGGTCATTTTAGGATTACCACGGCCAGGGAAACTGTTGTTACCGTAATCTTTTAACTCTCTACGCCAACGGTAAAGTACAGATGGAAATATATCCAAGTCTTCACATACTTGTTTTACATTGCCTTTAGCATAACTTAACTCGACTGCTTTTTGTTTAAATTCTAAGGTGTAATGTTTAGATTTTCTTCTCATAATTGCTAAGGTAATAACTAGCAAAAATATTCTCTCAACTTAGTGTCCGGTCTAATGTAGTAATTCCAGAAAGATTTTTTATCCCATTACGGACTGTATAAAGAGTTTATAGTCCACGAAAATTTTAAAAAGTCAAATAAGAAATATACACTCCCTCACGATTTTGTTGGAGAAACCTTTGATTATAGGTGTGAAATTGAAGATGAAATTAAAACCTTTGAGTTAGAACTTGATAAAGCAACTGATGCTTATTATAGTTCGTTTATAAAATTAGAGGAGGAACTGTTTATTGACAAAAAACTCAATTATACTTTTAAGGTTAAAGGAAGATGTAGATCGTGCAAAGAATATCATATAGATTTCATGTTACACGTTTATTCGGATAATGAAGTTTCAAGAAGATTGTTAGCCAGCCCATCTATGATTAAATCTCCAGGAATGGTAAAACCAAAGGAATATCCAGAGGCAAAAGTCTTTCTGAAAAAGGTTGGGTCAAATCCACCTCTTAAAGTTCAACCAAATAAAATAGTCACTAAATATTTTGACAGAGAAACAAATAGATGGTATTTCAAAGGCTTAAACTGTATAAATGAAAATTACGGGATTGGAGCCTATGCCTATTTTAGAAGAATCATTGAAAAAGAAATTATCAAAATAATCGAGGAAATTAAAGAATTACCATCCTCACACAAATCCGAAATAGAAAAATTACTAGATGCTCATAAACAAAAACCTACTATTACAACCATTTACGAAAACATTTTTGAACATTTACCGCACTCTCTAAAGGTTTTAGGTAATAATCCAATCAAGCTTTTATATAAAGAAACGTCGGACGGATTACATGCTCTTGAAGAGGATGAGTGTTTAAAGAAATCAGTGGCTGTTCAAAAAATTTTAGAGTTTACTATTCAAAAGATTAATGAAGAAAAATCAAACATTAAGGCATTGCGCGACTTAATAAAGTCCATAGAATAAATGTTTTAGAATATTATACAAAACAATGCTCAGACTTGTTTCGAATTGAAAGTCCGTTCTCACTTGCTTAGCGGATTGTCTTGGGGGCAATCATGTTCGCCAGCTCGCACAGTTTTTTACGAGGTGTTGTGCAAAATCCCTCTTTTAGAACCTACTGAAAAGCCAAGTTAGCTAACGAAAAACCCTAGTCGAATCAAAGATCATTTTTTAAATTGGCGAACAGGTTGAAAATCAAATCGATCAGAATCCTGGTGCTGGGTACATATTGGAAGACAGAATGGTGGATTAGGCTACCCCGAATACAATATTTTCTAAAAGTAATGTAAATGTCCCTGATTCGACTTTTTTATTAAATTGCGAAGGAACAACTTCGACATTATATACAATTTAAATAAATGGCAGAATTAAAATTTCGGGAAAGAAAATATATTGAAAAACTATTTGAAATGAGTGGCGGATATGTTCTGGATTTCTCAAATCGCTCTTTTCGAGAATTTGTTTTAGACTCAATTAAAATTGACATTGATGAAGAAAAATATTATGAAAATGGAGCTTCCAAAGCTAATAGGTTAAGAACTTTTTTTAAAATAGAAACGGGTTATAATGCAGGAACATTGATAGAAAGTTTGTCAGATTATTGGTTGTCTCAAGTTCAAATGGGAGAAAGAAATTATGACCAAAATGATGAAAATTTGTACAAAGAATGCTTAAAATTAGCTGAACGTTTAAAATCAAATGGAATTGTAGATAATCTTGATGCTCTTGAGCCAAATTCGGACGACAAAGATTTTGCTAAATTATCTGAGGCAATCAAAGAATGTATAGAAAATAACAAACCAGAAACTGGACTCGACCGACTTCATACATTTGTTACTAAATATATTCGTGAGTTATGCAAGATGCACGGAATTAGAACTAAAAAAGACATTCCATTGCATAGTCTTTTTGGAATGTATATTAAATCCATTTTGAGTAATGGACTAATAGAATCAGAAATGTCGATAAGAATACTTAAATCATCAATATCAGTAATGGAGTCTTTTAATACTGTTCGAAACGAAAAAAGTTTTGCTCACGATAATCCAATTCTCAATTATTCAGAGAGTGTATTGATTTTCAATGCCGTTTCAAATACAATTAAATTTATAGAAACTGTTGAGCATAAAGCTCAAGAAAATCAAGAACCTGACTTAATTGATTGGGAGAATTGGGCTATGTAAAATGAAATATAACCAATAGCTAAATCTTTGTGTGGTCCCTATGACCTGACGAAGATCTTATTGACCAGTAGTTATTAGGTAGTTTATTTTTGCTGAGCATTTTAATAGGAGTTGTTAGGCTAGGGGAGAGGCGAGAGCATTACAGGATGACTTTTTAGGGGCAAACTAATCCTTAAAAACTGGTAGAATTTATACTAGTGTTGCTATAAATGCTTTTAAAGCAATTAAAAATCCTTTAGATTGGTCATGGCTAAAAAAAATAAACGTACCGTTACATTTATACATGAGTTGCCAGTAATTTAAGAAAACCCAAAAGTGAAAGACAAAATAATTAACAAAATTGACTATTTATTAGATTTAGCCGACCGATTTAAAGCGTCTGCCACACCATCCACAATAGATATGGGGCTTGGACCAATGGCAACTACGAAATATGATGTGGAATTATATGCCGAGTTAAAAAATTCAACTAAATCGCTTGTTCTTAAATTATATGGAAATGAACATCCATTTTATGTTGACTTAAATAAAAGTCTGACAAATTTTGGAGGAGCGGATAATGCAAAAGGAATTTTAAACGCAATTAAACTTGAAATCAAAGATGGATTTATTCTTTCAATTCGCGATTTAGTTTCAGGAGAAGTATTTTCGGATTTTATCGAAATGGCGGAATATTTCCTGAAAGAAAAGTATAAAGACCCAGCTGCTGTTATTATTGGAAGTGTCCTTGAAAACAGGTTAAGGTCTTTAATGACTGCAAATAATATAGACACTTTAGACCAGAATGGAAAACCTAAAAAGGCAAGTTCGCTAAATGATGAATTATATAAAGTAGATATTTATGGGAAATTAGACCAAAAAAGTATTGTTGCGTGGCTGGATTTGAGAAATCAGGCGGCTCACGGGCACTATATTGAATATAACCAAAAACAGGTTGAAATGATGCTGAATTATGTTCGAGATTTTATTAACCGAATTAAATTGTGAATAAAAACTACTGGCAACAACTAAGTCTTCTTGTGGTCAGTACGACCTAACATGAAGATTCTTTTTACTGCCATGTATGTGGTTTTTAATTTTTTGTGAAGCATTTTAATAGTAGCCGTTAGGCTAGGGTAGGTTATAGTGAAAATAGAGAATAAATAATCCAATTACGATGGATAAAAAAGAATACAAGGTTATGAAACTATTAGCTATATACCCAAAAAGAAGTAAGCCAAGAACTCAAAAAAAAAGGTTATTCTGCCACATCTTTAAGTACCATCGAAAAACTACTAGCTAAATTACGGAAGCAATATAAAGTAAAAACTACTATTCAATTGTTTGTATTTTTGGTTAAGAAAGAGATGCTATGAATCGTAAAGCCTTGCATATAATATTCCTTTTTTTAACTATGACTGCAAAGGTTAAATTTTAATAGAATTAATATGGAACAAGATGAAAAAACGGTTGCAGAATTGACTATTTATTACAAAAAGCAGCGTTTGACCAGCCTGATTTTTGATACTGAGCAAACTGCAGACAAATGCTGTGAAACTTTAAATATGCTATTTAATAAAAAAGGAGAAAAGGAATTTTCGTTTAGTGGAGAAATCAAGACAGTATATTCGGGTAGTAGTGTTGTTAAGGAAATCAAAGATTGGGAGGATGGGAAAATTGAGCCTAAAGGAACCCTTTTAGAAATGATAAAAATTCTGGATCGTTTAAATTAATCTTAAAATATAGTGGAGTTTATTTTCATTAATTCATTTATTCTTAGAAGATTTTTAATTCAAAATAGCTCAGATAATTAAGTGTAAATTTTCCTTTTCATCTAAGGCTCAAACAGCTATCTTAGTTAGAGTATTCTTGACGCTTTTGCTTTGAGTCCGGTGTAAGGTTTTTATTGGATTAGCGAACTGATGCTATATACTTCGGAATTATATAAGTCTTACCAATATTTAGTTTAAATTATTTGGTGTTGAAAGAATGACTATTTTGCTTCTTGTCAGTATTATAAATTACGACCTTATACATTCCTCGTGGTAAATTAACCGTAAGTCTATCAGAAGTCGAGTAGATATTGAGAATGGGAACAGCATTTTCTTTGTAGATAGAATACTCCTCCTGATTATAGAATTTCACTAATGCAGGATTGGATTTTGGAGTGGTTGTGGCTGTTATTTGAAAATCTTTTTCCGGGTACACTTTTTCCAAAGAAGGCTTTATTTGATTTATAAGGTAATAGTCATTTATTTTTTTGGTTTGACCTTTAATAAGTTCGAATGGGATAAGGCTTAATTCGTGGGAGGAACCACCCACAAATTCTACCTGGTTAATACTAAGCGGATCAATAGCCGACATTTCTTTAAAATGCGTAGCCATGCGTTTCCCGTTTTCGGTAGGGGATTCGAGAATATGATCAATACCGGCATGTACCAATACTTTTGCTTTCGGATCCTTAAGAATTTCCATAAGCTGCTGAGCTTGTCCTAATTCCCTATTGATTTTCGGATCTTGATTTTCATAAGACACCAGCTTAAAACCCAATGCTGCAGCTTTTCGAACAAGATGTGCAAAATAGGCTTCCTGAATATAATAGCCCGAGTTGAGGGTAGGGTATGGACGCTTTTCATTGATTTTAGAAGCCTGTAAAGGATTGGTCAGTGCTTCTAATGCTAAATGAGTGTAGCCTATTTCCTTTAAACCTTTTAATAGAGAAGTGGTGAATATTCGATGTTTCGGATACCAGTGATTTTCGTTCACCATGACCACCCGGGTGTGCTTTGCCTCACTTAAAATCTTATCAATGACTGCATCTCCGTAAAATACTTTGGTAGTATCCAGCTTTGAAAGCATTTCAGATTGTTTATCTATCCTTTTACGCTCGTATTGCTGTATCAGGCTGTCCTGAGTTGGATTGTTCTGCATAAAAGAATTAATGGTAGCCAGATATTGAAATTGCATCCATTGTTGTTGTAGGCTATCTGCAACCGGAGCATCGATAAGTGTTTTAGTAGCGCTTATATAATTGATATCCTTGCGTACCTGATTGAATACATCAGCATAGGAGAGGGCATTAGTAGAATCAATACGAAAGCTAACCGAATTCATGATATCTGCACCATCCTTAAGCATGCTTTTTAGTCCCTTGTTGTCGTTCATCGCTCGCATAAGCATGAAAAGCGATTGATTATCCTTTTGTAATTTATAGATTAGGCTTAATCGTGTCGAATCTACAGATAGCAGCCTTAGCGAATCATTGCCTTCTTTTTGATTGGATAAAAACAAAAAGGTTTCATATTCAGGATTGACATTGGTTTTGGCATAGGCCAGCAGGTTTTTTAGCTCGAGTTGATTGTACGGACGTAATATAGTTTTAATATAATTTTTATCGACCTTTTCTAAATCTTGAAATTTGGTATCACCAAAGTATTTAATAGTTAGAGGAATTTCGGGGTTTATTAATTGTGAACCGTTGGTATAATTATATTTCAAAAGAGGATGGTAGGAAGTACAACTTGTTATGGCCAGGTATAATAGAATTATTATAGATTTTGATGAATTGCTCATATCAGAAATTTGTTCAAATATATAAAACTAAATAATTAGTTGAAAGAGTGGAGCAAATTTTTCAGATTTTTATAGAGAGTGTAACAGTTGCGGAAGTAAGCTGTCTTTAGAACAAAGAGCTATGAAAAAGAGCCATGAAAAAATTTTATTTCCTGTTATTACTATCATCACTAAGTTATGGCCAGCATTCCGGGTTTGAAGAAATCCTCTCTCGGGAATTCGAAGCGGGACATTTTAATGGAAGTGTTTTATTGGCTGAGAATGACCGAATCGTCGCAGAAAAATATTTAGGAAAAGCTGAGTTTAGGTTTGGAGCACCTATTACTTCCCATACTAAAATTCCAATAGCTTCGGTGACCAAACTTTTAACGACCTGTGTTGTTTTGAAATTACAGGAAGCGGGACTTATAAATTTGACTGATACGCTGGATCGATATCTTTCAGGTCTGCCTTTAGGAGTCGGTAAAATTTTGATAAGTGATTTGTTGCTACATACCTCCGGATTACAAAATGAACCTATCGAGGCCTACTTATCTTCCTATAGCATTGACCAATATATATCCAGGTTTGTCACCTTAGATGAAAAATCGCTGGCATCATTTAATTATAATAATGTTGATTATATTATCCTTTCAAAAGTTATTGAAGTAGCAACTCAGATGAACTTTCAGGATGCGGTAAAGCAGGTTTTATTAGATTCTTTAAAGCTGAAACAAACCGGTTTTGTAGATGAACAAGTAATTATTCCAAATCTAGCCTACGGATACCATAATTATAGTTTTGGAACCGGGAAGGTTGATGATCCTCTATATCCGGATGAGCGATATATTTCAAACTATTATGGTGCCGGTCAAATGTATTCCAGTGTTAGGGATCTTTATAAACTATTCAGTGCTATTCGGGAAAACCGAATATTTTCAGAAAAGACAAAGGAGGGAATGCTTATTCGCGCTCAGGATAGTACGGAAATAGACTGGCTTAAAGGAAAGCCTACCTATGGCTTTTACCTGGACGAAGCTCGCTTTGCCCAACCAGTTTTACGTAGCTCAGGAAGTATAGATGGTTATAATGCCAGTATTATTGCGACTACGGATTTTAATCGCATCCTAATCATACTTTGCAATACGGATACAGCCGATCTTGATAGCCTTGCCGAAGAAATCTATAAAGAAGAGTTTTAAAATTGAGTGGAAAGCTTAGATCGAGACCTCAGAATTCACTGATGTGATACTCAGGGAGTGATATCAAGTTGCTTAAAGATTGTAGTTAGAAATGATTACATGAAAGTTTTTATCTTGCGATACAAGTCTTAGACTAAACCTTTACCATGAAAGTATTAAGCTTATTCATCATTCTCTTTTCCGTATCCACTTTTGGACAAAACTCCCAGATAAATTTAAAAGATCCTTATATTCAAAACCTGCATAGGGAAGTGGTGCCTATGGAGGATACCATTAATCTATATGTAAACGACGGAAAGTCGAAGGAATTATTCTATTATGCGCTGAGGCCAAAAGAGAGTATTAAAGCTATAGTTGTGTTGCTGCCGGCTACCGGAGAGCAAACGGAAAATGCACTGAATAATAACATAAAATTATCGAAACTGGCCTTCGAAAATAATCTGTTACTTGTTGTACCGTCGATAAATTACAATCTGTATTTAGATGAATTTAGTCTACATTTTTTAAATAATGTATTTAGGCATGTTCGGAATACTTTTGAGGTTGCCGATCTCAATGATTCTCCTAGAGAAGGGATGGATATCATTCTTGGAGGATTTTCTCTGGGAGGTATGAATGCTATTCGGTATACTGAACTTGCTGAGGAGCATCCGGAGCAGACTTTTGTTCATCCGACAGCTGTTTTCGGAGTTGATCCACCATTAGATTTGATACGATTATATCATTCTTTTTCACAAACGATAGCTCTTGATTATTCGGAAGCAGCTGTTGGGGAAGCACGGTATTATATTGAGAGGTTAAAAGCAGAGTTCGGAGGAACCCCAAAGGAGGTGCCTGAAGTTTATAGGAAGCATTCTATGTATTCCCGACATGCTCCAGAAGGCGGAAACGCTAAATATCTAGCCGGGGTTCCGGTGCGACTTTATGCGGATGTAGACATTGAATGGCACTTGAAGGAGCGGCAGAATGATTTGTATGATCTGAACGCTATAGATCAAACGGCGATGATCAGGCAATTGAAGCTTTTAGGAAATAAAAATGCCATGTTTATCAATGCACTGGGCAGAGGCTATCGTTTGAACGGAAATCGCCACCCACATTCCTGGTCGATTGCAGCGCCGGAAGCTTTAATGGATTGGATCTTGCAACAGATTAACGAGAACTAATCATTCTTTCGAACTTATTTTTGTTGTTATAAAAGCCTTGTTCTTGTACTTATCAAGTACGGCTATGGTTGATTTAAATTGTACTAGCCTAAGTGTTTATAAATTTTTAAGGTCTTCGTAGTTAATTGCTCTACACTAAATTTCTCCCGGCAGATGTGATATGATTTCTCGATAAAGCTTTTCGCCAGTTCTTTATCCTGATATAATTTTTCAATGGAATTTCCTAAATCTTCGTGTTGTCCAGGTTCGGCATAAAATCCACTTTGTGATTGTGCTATAGCATGAGGTACCATTCCCACATTGGTAGTAACCACCGGTGTTTTGTATATCATAGCTTCGAGTACAGACGTCGGTCCCCCTTCTTTTTTAGAAGACATTAAAAAGAGATCGAAGTTTGAAAAATAGGCACTGGCATTTTCCTGAAATCCCATCAGGTGAACATTCGATTCAAGTTGGAAAGTTTGGATCATTTCGCGTAGCTCATCGGTCAGGCCTGTTAAACGTCCAATTTGAATAAAATGAAAGTTTGTATAGCATTTATGGTTTACCAAATAATTTGCCGTGTTGATGAGTGTTTTGAGATCTTTGGATCGGGTATGGTTACCAATATTTCCGATAATAAAAGCATCAGCCGGAAGTTTTAGATTCTCAGGCAGGCTTACAGGTGACCATTGTTGTTCTTCCACACCATCCCATACAATTTCGAGTTTGTTTTTGTTTTTCTTTGAGATTATGGGATCCAGGTCTTGTTGCACCCGTTCTGAAACACATATGATCTTTTCGACTTTGCGATAATTATATTTAAGTCTGCTTAAAAAGGACATATTTCGACTGATTCCCTTTTTAGAAAATACGACTTTAGGCTTTAGGTTAAAGAACAAATCGGTCAGCACGTATCCGGTAAGGGAATTTCCAGTATGGATATGAATGATATCAGGAGCAAACTCATGAACTGCCGTTTTAAAAATTTTCCAGTAGGCATACTTATGAGGTTTTATAAAAGGGCTTTTGAAAATACTGATTTCATCTGGTTCGAATATGTCAAGTAACGGATTTGAATCGTAGCAAAATAATGCCTGTTGAATTCCTTTTTTATGGAGTCCGCGAACAAGATATACTAATTGTTGTTCGTTACCGCCCCAACTTCTCGCGCCGTTTACGTGCAATACTCTCATAATGGGATATTTTAATATTTTATCAATGTTGAGGTGGTTGAACTGTAAAAAGTTCAATTTCTACTGAAAAATTTGCGAACATATAGAAAATATTTGAGAAAAGGGGGTTGGTATTTAGGCTTGTATTTTTTAGGCTAACATAAATTCGAAATCTGTTATTTTCTAATTAGTTAAATCGATGAGTTTATCTAGCCCGGAAAAGCTCAGAAAAAGCATTGGATGTGCGCTTATCTGTCAACTGATATCTGCTTTTAGACTTAGGGTATTCGTTATTTGTCATTATATCAATCACTTATGTGATATATATCCATTATTATTTCATATATTTAAGTGTTTAATACACATTTAAACGAAATCGTTTTCGATTAGCCCCTGAAAATGATTTCTCATCAGTAATTATTAAAACTTAACCTATTATGAAAAAAAATTACATTCAATTGTTATGTAACCTGCTTATACTATTAAGTGTAAGTTTCGTTCAGGCCTATCCTCATGAGGTATGGCAATCCGGAAACCTGTATTACTGGAGGAATTTTGATGTACAACAGGGAAGTTCTCCGGATCTGGCAACGGCCATTCAAAGTGCAATCGGTACAGGTAACCGTGAGCTCCATATCCTTACGGGTGGAACACTCTCGCAGACCATTAATTTACAGGAAAATCTCATTCTTCGTTTTCATAACAATACCCTTATAAAAGGGCATGGGGGAACAGGCTTTCATCGTGAAGGAAGCGGAGGTATTGCAATGTATGATCTCACGCTGACCCGATCAGACGGTTTGGGATTTGGCATTCGCACCAGTCGCGCCAGTGATCTAACTTTCAATAACATTCGAATTTTTGGAGGCGGGATAGGCATCCGAGTAGACAGTCACCCCAGTCGTCCTTATGAAGACGGTCGTTGGGTATTTAATCTTGAGGTTGAAAACTGTCATTTTGAGGATACCTCCGGTCATGGTTTGGAAACTTATGGGGTGGACGGCTTTACGGGAAACAATCTTGTAGCACGGAACTGTGGAGAATGTGGAGTTTTGTTGAACAAGACCATTAACGGAACTATAGGTACGGTTGATGCCTACCGCTGTGATTATGGGGGAGGCTATGCAGGCTTACGCTATGCGAACAATTGTGCAAATATTACTGCACAACACCTTATCGCCCGTGAGTGTGGTCGTGGATATTTTGTACTTACAGGGAGTAATAATATTACTTTGGAATCCTGTGAAATTACCGATTGCACAGATATTGGTATATGGATGCAGGACGTTGTAAATTCGACCGTTGAATCCGGGTGTACCAATAGTGGGGTAGCGGTTACAGGTTCAGGAAGCTATGCCAATGTAAGTACCTCCTGTAATACCAGCTACTATCGTCTTCAGAACCGTGAGACCGCTTTATTTCTGGACGGTATGGGACGCACTACCAACGGGAGTGATGTCGGACAATATAGCAATACCAGTCATGTCAATGCACAATGGAGTCTTGAGCCTTCCGGTAATTATTACAAGTTACAAAACCGGGGGACAGGCTTATATCTTGATGGTATGGGACGTACTTCCGATGGCGATAATTGCGGGCAATGGAGTAGTAGTACCCATAATAATCAGCAATGGGAACGAATAAGTGTCGGAAACTATTTCAAATTACGGAATCGCGCTACCGGGAAATATCTGGATGGAATGGGAAGAACAGCTAATGGAGATGCCACTGGATTATGGAGTGATAGTCCTTCCTATAATCAACAATGGTCATTTTTAAGTATATCTTCGAGCAGCAGTATGGCTGCCATGGAAAGCACAAATTTCGATACTAATTCAAAATTGGAAATTCAGGAGCCCTTTGATGTATCGGTATACCCGACTACTGTTGATGATCAATTCAACGTGGCTTTGGAAATGGAAGATATGAGTGGAGGGAATATTGAAGTATTCAGTAGTAGTGGTAGTCTGGTAAAGCGTCAAAATTTTGCCAGTAATATCAGCACTGTTGATATTTCGAGATTACCACCCGGTATCTATATCTTGAAAATTCATACCGGAAAAGACAGTGTATCTCGAAGAGTTATCAAACGCTAATATATTTTAAGATTTTAATAAAAAAAAGAAGGCGATTTCAGCCTTCTTTTTTTTGATCATATCCATCGGTGTTATTTTTATTTGAGGCATTATTAAAATTTGTGGAGTGCCAAATCGCCTGGACTCAGGTGATTTTCGATCATTGGTAATAAGCACTTTGATTAAGATAACATCTTTCGAATATCATTATAGATTTGCTGCAGTGTAAACTGAAGATCTTTGTCTTCGACACTGAGGGCGGATGGCGGTACCTGCTTTTTAATTTTTGGATGCCGAAAACGCACCAATTTATCCTTCCCATCGGCGAATGCTATAAATTCCCCCTGTTTAAGGGTAAAAAATAGGCTGGCACGTCGTTTAGCGATTTCCTTTTCCCCTTGTGTAATTCGACTTTCCATACTTAGACCACTACTTTTACTCACGCTTTTAGTAGGCGCTTTAATCAGTTCAAAAAAGCGTTCATAATAATTAGCGGTATCCGGATCATTTACCTTTCCAAAAAACTGGTAGGAGAGATTGCTTAATATGGCTTTACTGGCCTTATCCCCATACAACAGATCATTTTGTACCTTATCCTGCATCACGTAAACGGTACTGATATCGTAGCTTCTTAGGGTAGCCGGGATACGATGCATATTGGGAAGTTTAAGGGTAGGGGCTTCTTCCATGAGCAGGAAGGAAGGATTTCGTTCACGTTCACTCATTTGTTTTATGATGGTGTGCATAATCATGGCGATAATCGGGGAGTAGGCCGTATCGTATTTCGGGTGATTCACCAGGGATATTATGGATTTATGTTCCGTTGTATTAATATCCAGGGGCACTTCATCTTTAGAGAGCACATACATCAATTTCCGGGAGCTCAATTTTTTCAGGGCATTAGCCAGGCTACTTTTAATTCCTGCCGTTTGTTTTTCAGAATCGAGTCCACCGATAAATGCGGAGGCCATACTTCTGGCGGTAAGATCTGTTTTTAGCAGTGCGACTAGTTTTTTAGTACTTACCGATTGAAATAGAGCAATGATATGGGGCAGGGTACAATAGTTGGGATAAGCAGTTTTCATTTTCCAGATAATACCACTGAAGAGGCCTTCAACGGCATCCGAGAAGAATTTATTGGTACCGGTAGCACTGGCCATATTATGATCCAGTAGGTTTTCCAGTAGTACCCGGGAGGTTTCATTCACACTCTCTTCATTGGGCAGGTATTTAGGAGCAATAGGATTCACGCGATAATGGATCTGATCAAAGCCAATAGTATAAAAGGGAATGTTCTGTTCTTTGAAAAGGGGATACGCCATCTCGGTCAATTCAAAATCCTTGTAATCATGGATGACACCGGCGAAATCATGCTGACTAAAATGCTGAAGGATGGTATAGACGACACTTTCCGTTTTTCCACTCCCCGCAGAACCAATTATGGAGACCCCTCTGCGAATATTATCAGCTTTAAAATTTCCGTTTCGGAGTTTAAATCGTATCCGATAGCGTTTATGCAATTTTTCTGTGTCACCTCCGGGAATCAGGGCATAAATAAGTGTGGCCAGAAATAGGACAGGCAGGAGAATAAAAATACAGATAGATTCAAAGTTCCAGTTCATAGTTAAATAGATTTAAATTCCGATAGATCCTGCCTCAATGGCACGTTTCACTCCACGTTTAAGCTGATGAATTGCTTTTAAGGTCAGTTCCAGGTTATTTTTGGGAATATGAAGTTTAGGAGCATTGATTCCAGCCTTTTGTAGTAGAGAGAAGGCCAGTTTCTGTTCCTTAAAAGGAAGTTTTTGTAAGCTCAGAAAATACGATTTAGGCTCTTTAAGAAGCAGCTTCCGGGATTGGTAGGCTTCGGCGAAGTTCCGCTGGTAATTAAAAAGTCGGTCGAAACTTTTTTCCGCATTATTAAAAAACTGGTTACGATCAAAGCCCCGTTTAATACTTTTCCCATGAAGTTCCACTTCGGAAGCCCGGTGTTTACTTCCTGGGGAGAGGCTGTATCGATTTGAGCGGTCCTTTCGACTAACGATAATATGGATATGACTCTGGAATCCCGGTTTTTCCATGCCTCGAACGATGCGTTGTCCATGAAGTTGATGCGGCGCTTTTTGTTCCAGTTGATTAATTTGTTTGTTCAGCGTTTTGATATTCCCGGTTTGTCGGCCCTGTTCGATATTCCTGATTTCATTTTTGAGTGCCAGGATCTTGGTAGCAAAGGATTGGTTTTCGCGGATCTGTAGATCATGACCTTTAAAGGAGCGATGTCGTTCAATTTTCGCATAATATTTAATATCATCAACATTCACGGGTCGACCATCGATTTCACGATGAAAAGCTTTAGCATAATCTTTCATGGCCTCTCGGGTAAATTCTCGCAAGGCTTCCGGAGCATCTTTTATGGCTTTTAATTCGCGCTCACTCGGGTTAAGGGTAATGGAATAGAATTTCGGTTCTTTTTGTTTCAGTTTAGCCGTATTGTGATCAATTTCCTGAATCACCTGTTCCGGTTGAATCCGGTCCTGTGACTGATCAAAGAAATATTCCATTTCATCGGGCTGGAGACCTTCATTTTCTTTTTCCAGGTACTTAACGAAGGAACCTGAACTTTTCGGGAATCCCGCATTTGTCTTTTGGGCAGATATAGTGATATACATGGGATAGAATTTTAGAAGTTATTTCGAAGTTTTTCAAATTCCTCGGGGGAGATTTCAAGTTTATAGAAGTCTTTACCAAAGGTATTTTTAGTATAGCGCAGCTGCCCCGATAATTGCAGAAACAGGTTTTTATAGTGACTAAGTTCCTGTTGCATTTCGGTATAACGGTTTTGGTAATAGAGGAGCTGTTCATCACGGGTTAATTCTTTGTTATTCCCCGAATCAGGATTAAAAATCCCCTTCTCACCATCCTTCTCATTACTCTTCTCGCTACCCCCCTCACTACCCCCATCATTAAAGCCCTCAAAAAAATCCTCTTCCTCCTCATCTTGTTGGACCTGGGTGATTTCCTGGGATAAGGTATCGAGCATAGCTTTGGTAGGCAGGGTTTGTTGTTTTTCGATATTTCGGACAATGGCGATCAGGGCATTAATTCGCTTTCGGGTAGTATCGCTTTTAATTCCCAGGTCATCGGAGGGGAGGAGATTATTGTAGGAAAAAAAGTTGAGCATTGCTTCCAGGGTATCGGTATTGGATAGGGAAAGTTCATGGGAGAATTTCCGAAATCGATCCGCGACTGCCTTTTTAATATTGATGGCTGAAAACCGGTATTTTTGATATTGACTTTCCATATTTACTGTAAAAAATTGCCTGTTTACGGGGGATTTGAAGGGATTTACAGTAAAAGGCACTGATGGTCAATGTTTTGATTGTTTTTAAGTTATTGAAAACCAGTATTTTAAGTAATAAAAAAGGCCTGTGACATCGCTTTGCGTGTCACCCTCTTGCTATTCCTTTTTTTGGAGGTCTCCAAAAAAAGAGCATAGCCCTAAAGCATTATCTCCCGATAAGGTTAAAAAAATGTTCGTAAAGAATAGTTATCAGCGAAAGTCAATAAATAGGATAACTATAATTAAAAACCGGTATAGGTTTCTAAAGTATTAATTTACAAAATTTTGAGTATAGGGAGTTGATGAAGTCTAAAAAATTTAAAAATAAAATTAGACAGGCATTATCAAGGAAGTATAAAAATGCGATTTAAAGAATGTTTAAATGTTTACAATTCTGAAGAGATTATGGTTAAAACTATATAAGAAACTGTAGTTTTGTAACACCTAATCATTATTTCGTTAATTTGTATTAGCCTACAAAACCGGAATAATACAAAAAGGGAGCTAAACCAAGCTCCCTTTTATTAATATAAGTAATTAAGTATTATAAAATTCCTTCATCGGCAAAGCTGAGATAGTTTCCGCCCTCAGTGATAATGATATGATCGAGGAGTTTAATATCCAGAAAATCACAAGCCTTTTGAATTTTGGAGGTCAGTTTTTTATCGACTTCGCTGGCTTGTAGTTTTCCTGAGGGGTGGTTATGGCAAACAATTATTGCGGTAGAAAGACTTTTTAGAATTAGGGCAAACATAATTCGCATATCCACTAAGGTTGCGGTAATTCCACCGGTCGAGATCTGGCAAATCCCTTTAACGATATTAGAATTATTGAGCAACATCACTTTAAAAGATTCCTGCAATTGAATTTCGTTTTTGTCCCAATTGGTATAGTAAAGATTCGCTGCATCCTGGGAGCAGGTAATTTTGGGACAATTAGAAATTGTTATCCGGTCTTTGTAGCATAGTTTTATTTCGTTAACTTTAGAAAACATAATTAATAGATTAAGGTTAAATAAAGGGGGTGTTTTCGCGCAATAAGAACACCCCTTTTTTAATGATATTGATTAAATTTACAGCCCTAAGCTTTAGGTTTAGGACGATCTCAAAAAGCAACAAGGGCGCGAAGGGGTTCCGCCCTTGTTTTTCTAAGGCTTGTATTAATCCTTACTACCTAGTAGTAGAATTTCACTCACTAAGATTTCGGTCACATAACGTTTATTCCCTTCCTTATCTTCGTAAGATCTGGAAATCAGTTTGCCTTCGATGGCAATTTCCTTTCCTTTCGGCACATAGTTTTCGATAATCTCGGCCTGTTTATTCCAAGCAACAAGATTATGCCATTGAGTATCCTGAACGGATTCCCCTTTTTGGTTTCGGTAATAGTCATTAGTAGCAAGACTTAAACGCGCCACTTTTTTGGAGGTGTCAAGATTAGTAATTTCGGGAGTGTTTCCCACATTTCCGATTAACTGAACTTTGTTTCTAATAGTACTCATAATAAAAAGATTTAGAGGTCTACCCGGAGGCAGACGGTTACACATAAATTGAACTTGTTTGAAAAAATGATTTACTTATTATATCCGGAAGCGTTTTTCCTGCCGCGGCAGGCAAGCCTTTTTTTGATTTTTTAGTTTCCCTTCCGAATAGATATGTAGCTGTTGATTTCATATTGAACTGTTTTGATTTACTTCCCATAGTGCCGTATAGCTGTTATCTTTTTTTGATGCTTACACGTTTTCAATATTTTGGATTGATAAGGACTTATAAAAGCGAGTAGGGGAGCGGCTTATGCAGTCCGGTTCAACTTCAAAATATTGGTGTTTTGCAACCCAAAAAAAGAAGGCTAAGGGGCAACTGGAGTGAATTAAAAACCGGTTAGGAAGAAACAGTACCATAGCCGGAAGGGAAACTAAATGAAAAGTGAGATCGATTTAGGAGGAGCAATGGGGATGAAGACGTTATAAATAATATTTAGGGTTTTTAGATATTTATAATCAGGTGTTAAGAAACTCAGTGCTCTATGGTAATGGAAATATATAGAATGAATCAATTCTTAAATAATCAATATTTCAGACGATAATGAGATTATTTTTTCGCAATTTAATTTGATCAGCGATAGCATTCATTATGGAAAGCGATTGTTTACGATCTATATAAATTTATCATAGAACCCTTTTGTTAGGGTAGTATCCCTACTATTTTTTGTATTCAGGAAAGCCAGATCTCAAAGTTAATACAGAATTTTCCGCAGCAATAATAATTTGAACAATAGTTAATTAGTTGTCAATTATGATTTGTTTAATTTTATATAATTATGATTAAACTAAATTAGGCTAAAATTGCGGATTGAAATAGAGTTGGTTAGTTATTTAGTTTCTAAAAGGAGAGTAGCCCCAATTGCTCTCTTTTTCTATTTTCAGTATAACATAATATGAAAGAAATCAGTTCGGTAGAAGTATTATTTATCATGATTGGTTTAGTTGTCTTGATCTTGGCCATCATTCTCTTAGAAAAAACTATAAAATCCAATAAACGTTTAAAGTCCTTTCTAATAAAAAAAGGTTTCAGGTTATTTTAAATTGAAAAAGCTAATATGATTTTTGAATGTGTCGATTTAGCATTTAAAATCGCTTAAATTATAACTTATGCGTGTTTTTTATAAGCTTTGATTGATATCTGATTATAGCTATGTTATTGCAATATGAGGTTGTCTACTGATCCTTTATTGTTTATCTGATTTTTAAAATTATTTGGAAAAAGTTATTGGTTTTAGATTAAAATGACAGGCAATCAAAGAATCGATTGGACATTGCCCATTTATCATTGAGACTGATATTATTGAATCTTCCGAGAGTAAAGCTATAAGTCTGTAAAGGTTGAATAAGCTTTTCGGACTATCTATCCGTGGAGATTGAAATTTAAGATTAAAAAGACCAACAAACTGGAAGTCGTAGCTAATCCGATTTATATTTTACTTATCTTAGTGGTAGAACCTGTTAGGCTTTGGAACAGAATATTTTAGATTTTGGTATGAACTACGATGATGATATCATTAAAGAGATAGCGGAATTAATTGATTGCGGGCATATATGCTTTTTACATACTGAGCAAGCTTTAGTGGAATATTACCCAAAAGACATTGATTTGTTTTATGGTGAGTCCAACCCCTGGCAAGATATCATTGATAAGGTTGCAGGGGATCAGGAGCATTATATTCAAATAGAACAAATGAGTTCTTTTCAATCATTTCAGGTGATGGAAGATTTTGTAGCAAAAAAAGTAGATTCTTTGAATTTTCGATCTTCTTTAGAAGAAACTTTGAGAAGACCCGGACCATTTCGACACTTTAAATATCAAGTGGAGCAATCGGCTTATCGGGAGGCATGGTTTGACTTTAAAAGCCAATGTAATATTGATTGGGTGAGATTACAACTGGCTGATCATGGGGTCTAGAACTATATAGTTAAAATGGTCTAAAAAATTTACGTTATTCTTCTACTTGCTTTCTTATATTATCGATTTGTTCCTTACGTAAGGGCTTATGATGATATCCTCTAATTTTAGAGCCATATTTTTTGACCCTATCTAAATCACGGGGATCAATAGAGGAGGAGGTCACGTAGATGGCGATTGGAGCCAGCTTTTCCTGAAGAACAAACCAATCAAGAAACTCCCAGCCATCCATTACCGGCATATTAAGATCTAAGAAAATAATTTCCGGCAATTTTTTAGTTTTTTGTAGTTCTGCGATGGCTTCTTCTCCATTAGGGAAAGTTTTGATTTGCTGCGCAAAATTTTCCATATTCAGAAGAAACTTCAACCCAAAAATAAAGACGGGATCATCGTCAATGATATACGTATGAAATGTTTTAGGCATGTTTCAAAAATATCTTAAAAGTGGTCCCAATGTTTGGTGTGCTCTCGACTTCGATTTTTCCACCCATAGCTTCAATTTGATTTTTGGTGATAAATAATCCAATTCCTCTTGCTTCTTTATGCTTATGGAAGGTTTTATACATACCAAATAGTTTGTGACCATGCTTTTCTAAATCTATTCCCAGTCCATTATCTTGGATTTCCAACATCACGAAACTATTAATATACTTCGATCGAAAGCTTAATTTTGGTGCCCTATCTAAGGATCGATATTTAATCGCATTAGTTACAAAGTTAAATATAATACTTTCTAAATAGGCTGGAATTACAAGGACCTTAACATCGGGAGCAACTTTATTTTCAATTTTTATCTTTGTTTCTTTGATATATGCGTTAATATTATGCAGTTCCTTCTCAATAACACTTGAAAGTCCCAAGGATTCCAATTCGTCTTCGTTAGTGTCGTGTAGTGTGGCGACTTCATTAAGATGAGAGATGGTTTCATTTAATTGTTTAGAGGCCGTGAGTAGCATTTGAGGAATTTCTTCCTGGCGAAGCTGATCATACTGACTTAGGAGTAAGTCAAGCAGCATACTAATATTTCCGGTGTGTGAGCGCAGATTATGCGAGACGATATGGGCGAAATTATGAAGGCGATCATTTTGTTTTTGGGTGATTTCCAAAACATTTTTTAGAGCTTCCGAGGAGGCTTTTAAAGAGCTAATATCTGTTAATTGAGAAATATAAAATAGCGGATTTTTCTGAGGATCACGTACTACGGAAACGGATAGTATAACACTAACTATTTTGCCGGTTTTATGAATATATCTTTTTTCGAGCTCATAACTTTTTCTTTTTCCAAGCTTAACTTCGTTCAATAAATAAAGGTCACTATCCAGGTCGTCAGGATGTGTGATTTGTTGGAAATTTGTTTTTAAAAGTTCCTCCTTCGAGTATCCTAGAATTTTACATATTTTAGAATTCACGCGCATCCATGATCCATCAAGATCAACAAGAGCCATTCCTATCGGCGCTTTTTTAAAACTGTTTTTAAAGGTCTGTTCGCTAAGACGTAGCTGATTTTCTGTCGCAATACTATCACTCATGTCGTAAAGTGTCATAGCTACTCCGATGATCTCACCTAATTCGTTAAATAACTGTATTCCATCCGCTTTAAGTGTTCTTTTGTATTGATCATTTTGAATGGTGAACTGTCGATTTTTCAGTTCTTCATTACGTAATAATTTTCGTAAAGGATGATCGGTAAAAATTTGATCTCCGGACAATTCATTTAATTGAATATGGTCGATAAATTGCGGTTCCCCAATCTCTGCCGATTCATTTAGGTGAAACCATTCTCTGGCGGTGTCATTATACAAAGTGAGTCGTCCCCGGGTATCACAGGCGATCATGGCTACAGGTAAGTTGGCACAAATCATAGCCATATATTGAAAATACTGTAATTTTTCAAGTTCCAGTTTTTTGAGTTTATTAAGGTTAGACACCTGAATGATCACTCCACCAATATGTTGTTGATCGTACCATGGGGTGATCTTCCATTCCCGCCAGTTATCCTGGAAAGAGTTCTCTTCTCTAATGATTTCTTCGAAGATCGGTATCTCATTATTGATGATCCTCTCTATTCCTTCAGTAATAGCTGGAATATGGGGAATAGACTCGGCGATCTTACTAACGCTAAGCTCCTGACCAGCATGAAATTCTTCCAACCATTCTTGAGTATAGGAAAGTATATCCAGTGATTTATTGGTCATCGCCACGGCAGCGGGGAATTGTCGTATAAAGGTTTTAAGGACTTCTTCCTGATTTTTTCTTTCCGATATTTGTTGATGAAAACCGATCATCCATTCTGGTTGATCATCCTTCCAGCTAACCACTTTCCCCTGGTCATATACCCAGATCAACCTTCCATTCCGGTGTCGCATTCGAGCTTCGCTTTCATAAATCAGGCTGTGGCCATCAAAATGTTCCTGTAATAGACGTTCACATTTTTTTGCATCATCAGGATGTGCTAATTCACTCCAGGTTGATACCGAAAAAGGTTGCAATTCTTCCATGCGGTATCCTAACTCTTGAGCCCAAAACGGACTTAAGTATACCTCCCCGGTTTGAATATTCCATTCCCAAAATGCAAGTTTAGCACTGGTTAGGAGACTTCGGATGGCAAGTATTCTTTGATCAATTTGATCGGTATTTTTTGTTTTCTGCTGTAATCCAAGGATTTGAAATGTATCCTGCTGAAAAGTGGATACCTTAAAAGCAATGGACCTTCCTGATTTTGATAAAATATCAATATCCTGATGTTTTTTCTCCAGATGAGTTTTATTGATCCTATTGAGGATAGCAGGAGGAATATCCTCTTTATAGCCAAGTACATCAGCAAGTCTGGCATTGGCCCAAATTTCATTAGTCATGGAATTTAAAAGAATGATCCCATCATAGCCATGGTCTTGTACAAAATCAAAACAGGCTTCCGAATTTTGGATCAACTGGTATAAGGGGGATCTCATAGGATAACATTAATTTGCTCGATAGATGAATTACGAAAATTTAATGTACAGAAATATTTAAGAATATAAGGTTTTAAATATAAAATTATCCAGTAAACTTTTTGGTGTCAGATCTTCTTGTGAGGGAAAATTAGTGCTAGTGGTGATATGTAATGATTTTTTTAGCTTCTTGATTCTTGTATTTTACTATTAATGAAGTATGGAGTACGTCTGGAAGGGGAGCGTCGTTTATATTCACTCAATAAATCATGAATGTGTGCTTGATTTATTTTGGCAGAAGCATCAACATTGTAACGCTGAAAATTGTAGGTTAATATTATAATTATACCTCCCATGTTGAACGCTAGGCTTAATGATAAGCTTCATCGAATAAAAGATGAGTTATAAATAAAAACAAAGAATTCTCTGGCAAGATTTATGGAATCCTTTATATACAGTGTCGTAGAATTTGTTAGTCCAACAGTATAGCCATGCATTGACACTTTTTAAGTTTTTTAAAAATAAAAATTTAGGGAAGGCTAGTCAGCACCATTGTATTGTTGTTTTTCCGTTAGTATTAAAATTAAAACTCAATTAGGGATCGAAAATTGAAAAATCTTCGGTTAAATGTATAAATTATCGATAAAATAAAATTTCTTTTTAAATATGAGTTAAATATAGATTTGCTATTTCGGTCTGTTTGTTTATCACTTATCTTAATGAGAAATAATGATTATGAAGGGGCCGAAAATTAATTTTGTTGTGTTTATTTCGGTGATGATATTGGTAGTGATAATTATAATTTTTTATTTATTTCTGGAGTACTCAATTTTATCGTAGTGAAACAAATTTACATTAAAGCTACTGTAATTGTCAAAGTAAAGCATAATAAGTAAAATGCCTATGTTATGTATTTCAAAATTTATAAGCAGGAAGATGGTTTTTTTCGATTTGAATATAAAAGCGATCATGGTGATTTTTTATTTCAGGGACTAGGGGTTTTTCGTTCGTTAGATCACTGTAAGAAAGGAATTGATTACTTTAAAAATGAATCGATGTATGAAAGTTTCTTTTCACGCGAGACAGATTCAGAAGGCAATCCCTTTTTCTTAATGTTGGATCAAACAGCTAAGAAGTTAGGAATCAGCGATATTTACAGTAGTTTCACCTTAATGGAGCGAGATATCGATGTTCTAAAAGCGCAAATTTATGCTTCTCCCATAGACGAGGAGGTTGCGAGTGAGGAATGAAGCCATGATCTCTTAGTGAATGAGCACTAAACTATATTTCATTCTAACTACAGCAGTAGTTATATCTGAGAACTGTTGAATTTTTTTACATGATTAAACTTCTTTTTACGGGATTTAGATCCTAAAAAACATCAAAGTACCATTCAAATCATTTCCGGGGCTATTCGAATCATATCAAAAAAATGAGGCTTAATCTACTGTATCTTTGATTAAAATAATTTGGTAAAAAAAGGTAGCATATATTTTTTTCTTATTAAAGTTATTTGATTTAGCCTAAAAAAAAAAGCCTGTGGAAACACAGGCTTTTTTTTTATTGATATTGGAAGGATTGGCGTTTTAGATTGCTAGCTTTTCAGTAAAGGATTTACGATGTGATCTGCTTACATGAAATAATTTTCCATCTTCCATGCGAACATCCAGCTCTGATTTCTCAGAATGTATAATCTCCTGCAGAAAATTAATATTGATAATATAAGATCGATGAATTCTAAAAAAGTAATCTTCTTGAAGTAAATGAAATAGCTTTGTTAGTGATTCTCTAATGACATGCTTTTTATCTTTAGTATAGATTTCCGCGTAATAACGGTCTGCTATAATATATTTAATGTTGTTTACTTTAATGAACATGGTTTTATTTCCCAGTTTAACTGGTAAAGATCTTAAAAGGATGGGTACTTGCGAATTGAACTGCAAATTTCCCATAACCTGATCACCGAGTTTTAGGTATTCTTTGATCAACATCACTTTATCGATGCTTTTATAGAAACGTTGCTTGTTGAAGGATTCGATTAAAAAATCCTGCGCGCCGTAATCAAATGCATGTACAGCGTTCTTAGATTCCTTCGAATATAAAATAAAGATCGACTTTTTCGGTTTATTTCTTATTTGATAGATAAACTGAGAGGTAGCACTGAAATCAGTATCCATGTTAAGAAAAAATAGATCAGGTTCCTTCGTTTCAGCGATATCGATTGCGGAGTTAAAGTCTTCAGCATCAAACACTTTAAATTTTTCTGTTTTATTATGGAGTAGATTACATATTTCTGATCTCTTACCAGAGTTTTCATCTACAATTAATATCTTCATAGTCCTTCATTTTGCGTTCGTTATTTCGATGTAAATAGCGTGTTCGATTACAAAAGTAGATAGATCACTAAGAAAAATACTGTAAATAAATTCATTTTCTATAGTCAGTATTTTTCTCAGAATTTCTTTTAAGTTTAATGTATATTAACTAATTCGATAATTTATTTTTTCAAAAACTTCGATCAGACTTTTATTCTTAATCTGATTGAGTTCTTTAGGGGTGATCCCAGTGAACCGAGCAAAATCTTTTTTAAGGTGTGAATAATCAAAATACTTATTTTGATAGATTGCCTCCTGAATGCTGTAAGAATTTCTAAGAATGCTACGAAGAAAAAAATTGAAGCGTATCAAGCGGATATAAAAATTAGGTGGCAAACCTATATATCGCTTAAAATATGAATGAAGGCTACTTTTTGATACAGGGAAGTGGTTGAGGATTTCCTGTATTGTTGTTTTGCCTTCTTTTTCAAAAATCATGTTAATAATTGGAGTAAGGGGTGTTGGTGCTGACCATTGATGAATAAATGGAGATAAATTCTTAATTATTATTTTTTCCGCCTCTTTAATATCAATCACATTTGAAAGACGGTTTCTTAATTGTAGAAAAAGTTCTTGAAGAGCAGGAGGAAGTAGCGGAAATAAATTTTCCGGAGGCATATTTTCCGGCAATTCGACAATATTATATAGGAGATCTGGTTTTATACCGATAGCAATGAGTTTGGAGTGATTTGAAGAACCCAAGTGATAAAAATTTTCTACAGGCTGGACTTCTACAGGTCCAATTTCAGGTTTAGATCCTTGCGAGGTAATTTTGCTGAAATTTCCATAAGTAAAGCATATAAATGCCTTTCCGGATCCGATCAATAAATCCTTTTCAACGGTATTTACATATTGAATTAAAGATAAATTGATAAATAATGGATGCGAATCCAGATCCTTATGTTGAAAAACAAATGGTTGCATAAAGGTGATGAGATGTTAGAGGTGATTATTCAATGATTGATGAATTATGAATAACGATAATTAAGATGATTTCTTTTGTGTAAAATTTCGAATTGTAATTTTTGGTCGACTATAGATACATTGCTTGTTTGAATATTTGATAAAAAACAACGTCAAAAATAAAGTATTTATTAAAATTTAAAGAATTTTATATGTCAAAGAAAATTTAATATTTACAAAAGGATTCATAAATGTTGTTGTTGGTATCAGATATTTTACCACTGGAATCATATTGCAAATTCGCTACTTTTTTACTGTTAGATTAGCCGTCCTAATTTTTAACGAAGTAAAAATTTATGAGAATTCACTACAATTTAGGGTGCTTGTTACTCTTTTTGCTAACAAGCATCTCAACATTTGCACAAAACAACACCATTACCGGGACGGTCTCTGACACCGATGGCATGCCATTGCCTGGGGTTAATGTTATTGTGAAAGGAACCAATAATGGGGTTCAAACAGATTTTGATGGAGAGTATTCTATCAAAGCATCGGAAGGTGATGTGTTAGTATTTTCATTCGTGGGAATGATTACTGCAGAGATCACCGTTCAACAAGCCACAACTATCGATGCCACATTAGAGCAAAACACGGCACAACTTGATGAAGTTGTGGTCACTGCTGTTGGTATTGAAAGAGAAAAAGCTTCTTTAGGTTCTGCTACCACCACTGTAAATGCAGAGGAAATAACCAGGGGTGCACAATCCAATATTGCCGATGCTCTTAAAGGGAAAGTAGCGGGGGTTAATATTTCTGCGGCTTCAACAGATCCTGGAGCTTCTTCCGGAGTAATTATTCGTGGTATTAGTACCATGGGAGGTTCAAATCAGCCTCTGTATGTAGTTGATGGAGTGCCGATCAATAATGGATCTGCATTTTCTAGCAGTCTAGGAGGGGGATATGACTTTGGTCGTGGTTCACAGGATATCAACCCGGATAATATCAAAAGCATGACAATTTTAAAGGGGGCATCTGCCACTTCTTTATATGGTTCAAGAGCTGCTAATGGTGTAATTATTATTACGACCAAAAGTGGTCAGTCCGGTAAGCTAAGTGTTGAGTTGGGCAGTACCTCATTCTTTACAAGAATTTCCAGAACACCTAATTATCAATCAACTTATGGGCAAGGATGGGATTTTACTCATCGTTTAAATGAGAATGGTTCTTGGGGGCCAAGGTTTGATGGAACTCCTCGAGTATGGGGAAATGTTGTGGATAATTCGCAACGTCTGAAGCCATACTTATTTCAGGAGGATCAATTAGAGAATTTCTTTGATACAGGGACCTTCTTCCAAAATAATATTGCGGTTTCCGGAGGTAATGAAAATTCTACGGTACGTTTATCTTATTCCAATTTACAACAAGATGGGATATACCCAACAGATGCTGATAGTTATGATCGTAATACTATTGGTTTAAGCGCCCAAAGTAAAATGGGAAAATTAAAAATTTCCGGTAATTTAAATTATGTAAATACGGAAGGTGCTTCTGTTGCTACCGGTCAAGGCTTGACGGTATTAAATAACCTATTACAAATTCCTAATGATTTGAACATTACAGAATTTAAGGACTATAATAATAAATTCAATAATATATCAAATTATTATACACCCTACGGTATCACCAATCCATATTTCACCTTAAATGAGGACGGATCGAATTATGAAAAGGAACGTGTTTATGGTGCTTTAGAGGCCTCTTATGATCTGACAGACTGGTCAAAAGTAACTTATAGATTTGGTTTGGATCAATATACGGATAATACTCAGTTTTGGACGGCTATTGTAGATCCTGAACCGGGATCTCCAAACGCTGGGGCTTCTACTGTTCAACCTGGTTCCTATTCTGAAAGTACGAGAATGGTAAAGCAATTAAACCATGATATTCTTTATGATTTAAATGCTGAGGTAAATGAATACTTAGGAATTCAATCTACTTTCGGATTCAATTACAATATCAGGACTTCAAGATCCCTTGCGGCTTCTGTAGGAAGTCAGGATCTATTTGGTTTTTACAGTTTAAGTAATTCCGGAGAAAATCCACAAGCGAGTTCATCTGAAAGCGAGCGAAGACTTTATGGGCTTTATAATAATACTACATTTAGTTTTAAGGACCAGTTGTATTTAACTGGAAATATTAGAAATGACTGGTATTCTACGCTTCCGGAGGAAAATAGATCTGTACTTTACGGAGGGGTAAATGCGAGCTGGTTATTTACAAAAACCTTCGATGGTATAAGCGATGTCCTTAATTATGGTAAGCTAAGAGCAGGCTACGGTGAAGTTGGTGTAGATACTGATCCATACCAGATTAATCCGGTATATGTAGCAGGAAGTGCGGATAACCAGGGATTTGGTAGTCTGAATTTCCCTCTAGGAGGTGTTAATGCATATGAGGTAGGAAATCGTGCTGCGAATCCAAATTTGAAACCGGAACGAAGAAAGGAATTTGAGGTAGGTTTAGATCTTGAATTTTTCAAAAGCAGAATCGCCCTTGATTTCACTTATTATAATGCCCGTGTAGAAAATCAAATATTATCCTTACCTCTAGCGGCAACAACAGGTTACACAAGCCAAACAGCAAATTTGGGAGAAATTAGTAACGAAGGAATCGAAGCTCTTTTAAAATTAGCGGTTTTCAGAAACTCTAAAGGATTTAATTGGAATATGGCTTTTAATTTTGCTACGAACGATTCAAGATTAGAAAAACTAGATGAGCGTTTAACCCAGGTTTCTTTAGGAGGTTTAAGTACAACATCGCTGGTAGCTCTGGAAGGCATGCCTTTAGCCCTGATCGAAGGGTCTGTGCCACAGACTAATGATGAAGGACAAATCGTAGTAGACTCCAACGGTATTCCAATCGCGGCAAGTACTAAAGAAATATACGGCGATACACAGTATGATTATACACTAGGTTTTACTAATGAATTTTCATATAAGAATTTATCTTTAAACTTCACATTTGATCTACGTGAAGGAGGATTAATGTACAGTCGTACAGCGGATATTACCCGGTTTGTAGGAAATTCAGTAACTACGATGTATAATGACAGGCAACCTTTTATTGTGCCTAATTCTGTTCAGCAATCCGTAGCCGATGATGGCAGTATAACTTATGTAGAAAACACTACTGCAGTTTCCAGAGCAAATATCGACGATTACTATAGTGCCACTGCCTTAAGCAGAAATACGGTGATCGATAAATCATTTTTGAAACTTCGAGAAGTGGTATTGAGCTACAGTATACCAGGAAAAATTATGGATAAGACTTTTTTAGATAATCTTTCACTTTCCATAATCGGAAGAAATTTATTCTTATGGACTCCAGAGAGTAATCAGTTTATCGATCCTGAAATTTCCACTTTTGGTACGGATTTATCCAGTCAATTCGGAGAATTTAGTGCTAATCCAAGTACAAGAAGCTTAGGATTTAGTGTAAAAACAAGATTCTAATTTAGATATTATAATTATGAAGAAATTAATAAACTTACTTTTTATTTCATTACTCGCGCTTACGTCCTGTAGTGATGATTTAGATATAAATACCGATCCTAACACCCCCCAGGAAATCAATAAGGGGCTTGCATTATCAGCAGCTCAGGGATCAATCACAACGATTATGGGTGGTGAGTTTTTCAATCTAGGAGGAATGTATGCGCAGTTTTACACCCAAGCGCCTAGTGCAGGTCAGTATGAAGCTATCGATCAATATAATTTGGATACCGACTATGCTAATAGATTGTGGACAGAGCTTTATGCTGGCGCACTCAATGATCTAGAATTCGTGCTCAATGAATCTAATGAACAGGGAGATACGGGAACTTATCTTATCGCCACTTGTTTAAAGGCCTACACCATGCAATATCTTGTAGATGTTTTTGGTGATGTACCATATAGTGAAGCTTTCCAGGGGAGTGATAATATTTCTCCATCTACAGATCCAGGAGAGGAGATTTATCTTGACTTATTAAGTAAGATCGATGAAGCATTGGCGGCTTATGAAGAAAGTCCTATGAATAGCGATGTCGGGCAGCAGGATTTAATTTTTACGGCAGACATGGATAACTGGGTACAATTTGCGAATACCTTAAAGTTAAAATTATATTTAAGAATGTCGAATACCAGTCAAGCCAACAGTGCGGCTGTGACTTCATTATTAAATGAAGGGAATTTTTTAAGTGAAAATGTATCATTTACGGCCTTCACAGATGCTACCTCGAAAAGAAACCCATATTATGAAGTTCAGATCCAGGAATTAGGAGATGTGAATGACGTAGCAAGTAATTCCTTGCTTGAATTTTATGCAAGAAACGATGATCCACGATTAGAAGCAGTTTTTAAACCAAATACGGAAGGCGAATATATTGGTATTGAACAGGGAATCGGTATACTGGCGGAACCTTATGGAGGTTATCAGGCACAGGAATTTGCCCGTCCTGATATCCAGCCAACCACTCCAGTATACCTTATGAGTTTACCGGAGAGTTCTTTCCTTCAGGCAGAAGCTTATGCAAGATATGGCAGCAGTGAGCAGGCGCAGGAAAAATATGAGGAAGGAGTGATGAGGTCTTTTGAATTATATGGCTTATCCACTGCAGATGCTATGGATCTGATCAATGCCGATGGAGCTTATGCTTTTGATGCAACAGCCGAATTAGAAGATCAGTTAGAAACGATTATGAATCAAAAATGGGCTGGTCTTGCCAATGTAAATAATATTGAGGCGTGGATAGAAACCAGAAGAACGGGATATCCACTTTTAGTAGATGCTCAGGATCCAGCTTACGAAGAAGGAAGGCGAATCTATTCTTTGGCTTCTGTACTACCGGGCGGTCAGATTCCCTCAAGTATATATTATCCAGATAATGAAGTTCAGAGAAATAGTAATTTGACACAGAAGCCAAATCTTTTACAGGAAGTTTGGTGGAATCAGGACTAATTAAAACAAGATAAAATGAATAAAATAAAATATATATTATTCTTTATGGCTACGGCAACACTTTTTAATAGTTGTAGCCCGGAAGACCCAATAACCTCAGAGGTAACCTATTATCCAGAATTAAATTTACTAGGTGATGCAACAGTTTTGGTAGAACAAGGAACAAGTTTTGATGATCCTGGTATTGAGGCTATTATTCAGGGGGAGAGTGTGGAATATGAAACGAATGGAAATGTAGATACTGCTATTCCGGGGATGTATTCTCTATCTTATAGTGTGGAGAATGAAGATGGTTTTGCGGCCACAGTGGATCGAACCATATATGTTTATGAAAACAATGGTAGTATTGCCGGCTTCTGGTATGGATCTTCAGGTAATGGTTCTGAATTTCCGGTACTGATTACTTCGACTGATGATCCGAACGTTTTCGATATTACTGATGTCCTAGTGGGACACTATGAATACGGGGTAAATTATGGCCCCAATTATGCTGTACCGTCGACGATTACGGTGAATGGAGATAATATCAGTTCTCCTGGAGGATCAAATGCCTTCGGTGTTTGGACTGTTGATGCCCCTTCAATTTCAGCAGGTAAGACGACAATGAACTGGGGAGCAACACTAGCTTCTCAAAGTTTTAGTTTATCTGGATTAAGGCTTGATAAAGTAACTCCTTAAGTAAATTTAAAATTAAGAGAAATGAATATAAGATATAATACAATACTGGTGGTATTACTTTCCTGCTTCCTATTTTCCTGTGAGAATGATGGATATGCAGACTATGATACCGGTCAAACGAATACAAAAGAATTAAGTGGAGAGTGGTATGTCTCAAAGTACTCAATGAGTGGAGAGCTCCTATCAGGATACTATTTGCTTTCAACTTATAATACTGCTGATAATGATAACACTATTTTTGTTGATGATAATGGAAATTTATTTCCTCTGAAGGTAAAAGCTACCGGTGATGTTGAAAATTTAATTTTTTCAACTACGGATGCAGCAAATCTTTACGATGAAGAAGGAGTGGCCACGATTACAGAAGGATTAATTATTCCTAATGGAACTGAAGCTTCAGGAAGTAGAACAATTGTTGATAGTCTATCGTTTCAAATACAACTGGCGAATGACCCTGATAGTCCTTATATCGTTGCAGGGTATAGAGATACTGGTTTTGCTGAAGATGATCATTAAAATGATTCTTCTTTAGTTATATTGTTGAGTGAAGAGCAGGTAGAAATACCTGCTTTTTTTTAGAATTTAAGATGGGATTGATACGATCGAATATACCGGAAACATACCTATAACTGGGTATTGTTTTCAATGTTAATTTAGCAAACTATTGTTTACTTAAGTTTTTAAAACTTGGGGTTTGAAAACTTAGGTTAACCTAGTCGTTTCGCTACAGAAATTTTGAGAAAGCTAAGAGTCTTAAAATTTTATGTTGTACTTACTAGCGGTAATATTATAGTGGGGACAGTTATGTTGGGGTGCATTTGTACCCATTATTATTGTAATATTTTTAGCCTAATCTCATTCTGCAATGTCAATATAACTATGATACTTAAGTCTAAAAATTGTTAAGCCGAGTACCTTGAGTTCAAGACTAAAAGTCTTATAACTTCATTCAATAGGTACCCGGCGTAGGAAAAAACATCCAAACAAACAGTTCGACGCAATTGTAAATGAGTTAATGATTTTTAAGCCCTTATTTAGGGTTTAATTATCTCTGAGATTGTTGAATTTCCTTAATTCATCAATGTTTAATGCTGAAAAAGCTATGGTTTTAGAAATTATCTGGTGCTTAAGGAGACTAATTTGTTTAAAGTGATCCTGAAGCCGATTCTTAAAAAGGGAATGTGCGTCTAGATAAATCTGTTCACAAGCCAGATCATCACATTCCCTGATTTTTGAAACTCTATTCTTGTAAAACAAACAGGTACGCAAATGAAATTTATTCTGTTCTATTTGCTCACTAATATTTAAGATTAGCGAATTTAGCGTGTTTTTTTTAACTGGTGTTTTTGTTCTATCATACTCCTGTAAATAAGATTTATAAAAAAGAAGCTCAAAATCTATAATTTCAAGATTCACAAGCCAGTCGTATGCATGTTTTTCAATGACAGCGATAGTACTTTCATCATTATTTTCAGGTTCATATTTCATAATACAGCTTTAAAATTCTAATTGCAGGATTTCATTTTTCAGCATTAATAACTAAGGGAAAATTCCGCGTTGTTGATAAGCCGTTTCAATTCTAGATATGGCTAGCATATATGCTGCGGTTCTCCAATCGATATTTTTTTCTTCTACTTCACGCTGTATACGTTTAAAGTTTTCTGAAAGTTTTTTCTCCAGTTTTCCCATACTTTCTTCTAGATCCCATAATTCGCCATTTCGATTTTGTAACCATTCAAAATAGCTGGAAATAACTCCGCCTGAATTACAATATATATCGGGAATAATAGTAACATTATTTCTTAGCAAAATAGCTTCACCTTCACTATCTGTTGGTCCGTTAGCACCTTCTAAGATTAACGGAGCTTTTATTTTTTCAGCAACAGTAGCGGTAATTTGATTTCCCAATGCTGCCGGAATAATTAAATCACACTCTAAACCAAAGAAATCTTCGGGTGGTATAGCAACCGCAACTGGATAATCTGCAATAGAGCCTTTTCTTGGGTTAGAATGTATTGCTAATGCTTCTACATCGATACCTTCTTTTTTATATAAAGTTGCATGAGCGTCTTGTACAGCTAACAAGCGCGCACCTTCTTTTAGCATAAAATGTGACGCCCAATAACCTACATTACCAAATCCCTGCACAATAAAAGTTTTTCCATCTAAAGTTTCACCTTTGCTTTCTAGGTAAAGTTTTGCTGAAAGGAATACGCTAAATCCGGTAGCACGATCCCTACCTTCTAATCCGCCTACTCCTAGAGGTTTTCCTGTAACGATATGACGGTTATGAGAACGCTCTGAAGTTGGAATGGTAGACATATAGGTATCTGCAATCCAGGCCATGGTTTGTGCGTTTGTATTAATATCTGGAGCGGGAATATCATGCTCTGGCCCTATATTTTCTCCAAGGGCATAAGTAAATCTACGAGTAATACGTTCTAATTCTCCAATAGAATATTTTCTTGGATCTATTTCTATTCCTCCTTTAGCGCCACCAAATGGCAGGCCTGCAAGAGAAGTTTTCCAGGTCATCCACATAGCCAAAGCTCTTGCAGCATCTATATCTACGGTATCGTGATACCGTAAACCACCTTTGTATGGTCCCAGGGCATTATTATGTTGCACCCGATAACCGGTAAAGACTTCTACACTGCCGTCGTCCATTTTTACGGGGAAGTGTACTATAATTTCGCTATTGGAGATTGAAAGGATCTTTCTAATATTAGTATTTAACTCCATACGGTCTGCCGTTTTATTAAACTGGCTCATTACCGTAGCGTGCATAGATTGTTTTTTTGTTTTTTCCTTTTTCATAAGATGTATTGGCACCGCCAAAGGGCATTATACCCCAAGACTTGTCTTAAAATTTAAAATTTGTTTACAACGAATGCCTCAAGGTAGTTTACTTAAAATGTTCACAAAACAACTTTCTGTGGTTTTGCCACGAACAATTCTTTTGATGATCGCAATTAAAGCAAAGTCCCTTAAGCATCTCCTGGGGTAAGAGGCTGCCTAAAGAACTTTTTGAAGCTGACTTATTTTTGGTACGATTAGTTTTCATAATTATTGAGGTTCGTCTATACCTAAAAGTCAAATGCTGTACCCAAAAAAGGAATTTTTTATTTTAAGTTTTTATAGTGTTGAAGTTGAGGTTTTTATAATTTTTATTTATTAAAAATTACCGGGCATTTTACCCCTGCTGGGGAATTATGTACCGCTTGCTATTTTAGTTTATTTCGAAGTGTTTTGCGATCTATGTTAAGAATTTCAGCTGCCTGTGTTTTGTTTTGATCTGTATAGGCTAAAACCCTCAGGATATATTCTTTTTCAACTTCAGCTAAAGATTTAAAAGTAGTATCGTTAGAACTAATATGATATTTAAAATGTTCTGGAAGCTGTTCCGAAGTAATTTCATCATCGCTTAAAATGAGGGCACGTTGAATGATATTTTCTAATTCTCTCACATTGCCTGGCCAGTCGTAATTTTGTAATAATTCTAATGCTTTGTCACTAAGTGTAGCCCGTTTCCCATATTCTGAACAGTATTTTCGTAAAAAATTATTTGCCAGATATACAATATCATCTTTGTGTGAACGCAGTGGCGGTGTACTTATATTTACAACATTTAAACGGTAATAAAGATCTTCCCGAAACTTCCCGATCTTAACCATTTTATAAAGATCACTATTCGTCGCGGCTATAATGCGTATATCTATTTTCGCAGCATTCTGCTCTCCAATTCGCTGTACTTCTTTTTCCTGAAGGACTCTTAGCAGCCTGGTTTGAACTTTCATTGGGGCATTACCAATTTCATCTAGGAAAATTGTGCCTTTATCTGCCGCCTGAAAAAATCCCTGCCTATTTTCTAAAGCTCCGGTAAACGAACCTTTGGTGTAACCAAATAATTCAGCTTCCAGTAGATCTTCAGGAATACCGCCACAATTCACGGCGATAAAAGCTTGTGCAGCAAATCTGCCCTTGTAATGAATCGCCCTGGCGATAAGCTCTTTTCCCGTGCCGCTTTCACCTTGTATAAGTACCGTTGCTTTATTGTCTTTAACCCGTTCTATAAGATCGATAAGCTTTTGCATTGGTTCAGAGTTACCAATGATCCCAGCATAAGAAATACTATTATTAGCCAACGAATCACGTGTAGCTTCCTGTAAGTTTTGGGGTAAAGCCTTTGCTACGGCATTTTTTAATTCTTCTTTGGTAAATGGTTTAATAAGATAATCTAAAGCTCCAGATTTCATCGCTTCTAAAGCACCATCTATAGAAGGGAAACCGGTAATGACCAATGTTGGTAATTTAGGATAGTGATCTGATACATATTTTATTAATGCAATCCCACCTACCTGTGGCATTTGCAAATCTGTAATTAGTAGATCGATACGACTATATTTTAGAATATTTATAGCTTCTAATACATTGGAAGCCTTATAGGCATGAAAGTTTTGATCGTGGAGTTGCCTTTGTAGCAATTCTAACATATCAAAATCGTCATCAACAATTAGAATATTGGCCTTTTTATATGTCATTTTTTAAGCTTATAGTGGTAATGAAATTTGAAAATTACTTCCGGTAGGAATATTGTCTACAATTTTAATTTCGCCCTGATGTGCCTTTACAATCCCGTGCACCACACTTAATCCTAAGCCTGAACCATCGCCCAGTGGTTTTGTACTATAAAAAGGATGAAAGACTTTTTTTCGAAGAGATTTTGGAATCCCTGGCCCCTGATCTTTTACTTCCATAAGCATTGTTTCTTTAGTATGGCTAACCAAAATTTCTATATAAGATTTAGGAGGAGAGACGTAAATAGCATTAATAACCAGATTAAAAATTATCTGAGTAAATTGTATAATATCAAGTGGAATAACTAGATTTTCTTCATCAATTGTAAACTGGCAGCTAATTCCTGCCTTTTTAAGGTTTGGTCCTAAAAGCGAAAGCGCCTGTTCTATAATAGGTTTTATTTGTTGAGCTTGTTTTTGGTGTGGCATTTCACAGGCAAAAAACATCAATTTCTTTACGATCTCTCTAGAATATATGCTGGCTTTAATGATCTTGTCCAAATCATTTTTAGTCTGTTCATCATTATTATCAGCGTGGATAAGTTCAGCAAAACCAAGAATATTGCCCAAAGGAGTATTTAACTCGTGCGCTATTCCGGCAGTGATTTCACCAAGTATTGCCAGCCTATCATTATGTTCCTCTTTTCGGCGTAATAATTCTTCTCGCTGCTTTACACTTTCACGCTCAAAAAAGTCGCTAATTTCTATTGAAATTTGATCTAATAATTGTTGCTCTTCCTCTAAGAAATCGGTAGTATCGAAATAAGCCGAATCATAATAAACCCTAATGTTTCCAATGTTTTCCTGATGGTCTGATAGCTTACCTTCCTGAAAAATATAAGCAGAAGGGATATCGCCTATTTTTATATCAAAGCTGGTATATTTTAGATGAACTATGGCAGCTTCAGGATATCTCCATGCGTTTTTGGTAATTTCACATATCTCTTTTAGTGTGGCCTGCACATCTTCTTGATGTTTTCGCAACGCACTAGATATGCTATAAAGGCAGGTTAATTCTTTAACTCTTTCCTTTAGGCGATCTTCTACTGTAAACTCTTTATTCATTATCTAAATTTCTATGGCTTTTACAGCTATAATTGAGCAATATTCAATATGATTTTATATAAAGTTTAAAATCAAACTCTAGTCGATTCATTATCAGTTTGCTACTATTTTTATCCTTAAAATTATGCCGGGGTGTTTTTACTCAGCGGTTCAATTATACCCAAATTTATTGTTTTTTTCTGAAATAATATTTGAAGTATAATACTGTAAATCAGTTTTCTATAAAAGCTTAATTAGTTCAGCTACTATATCGGTATGGGCTTTGTCTTTATGCTTTTGTGTGTAACATATTTAAGATAAGTATTGAATATCAATTTTTTTGAACACGTATATTCCTATAGAGAACTCTGTATTAAAAAGGATTTAAGAGAAATCGCCATGTGGGGACGCCTTCTTGAAGATATAAATGTAGAATTAGGAGATCTTATTAAACTAGAAAAGCAGATGATAAACAATCTAAAATTGGCCGGTACCTTACAGGCATTGCGTAGAGATGTAATTTTATGTACAGCTGGGTTTTGCAAGTTTGAACAGGAACTTCAGAAGGAATTAGAATATGGGAATAATGAATACGGGGATCTTCATATTCAACTAATAGAAAAGCATCGTATGCGTTATCTCAAGATTGTTGAAAATCTGGCCATGTTAAGAAGAAATGTACACCAAAGATTATTAGAAAAGAGAATAAAATAAGCATTAAAATTATACATTTTGAGACGATTTAAATTTCTTATTATCATCACATTTGTAGCGCTTTTAAGTATTCTGTTATTATGCTGGTTATTTCCTGCGCCGGTATTTCAGAATAGTTAATTTAGAGCATAAGCACTCGATTAGCGAGATAAAGAATGCTGGTTTTTTGTTGACTTACATTTTCAATGGGAAACTAATTTTAAACCAATGATAGAGCCAATAAATGTGGTAATAAAAAACAATCGCCAAAATGTTGCAGGTTCTTTAAAAACAAATATTCCTAAAAGCACGGTACCGGCCGCACCAATTCCAGTCCAAACTGCATAAGCTGTACCAATAGGAAGTACCTTTGTTACTTTTACAAGCAAAGTCATGCTTAGAAATAGGCAGATTAAAAACCCGCCAAACCAAAGTTTAGAGATTATTCCTTGAGTATGATTTGCCTTACCCAGACATATAGCAAAAAGCATTTCAAACAAGCCGGCAATAATTAAAAGTATCCAATTCATAGCTTATAAATTTCAGCAAAAATAGAAAGAATTAGTAATAGAATATTAGTAAGTATCCCGATCCTCTTTACTAAAAGAATTTTAAAATTCGATTCGTAGATCTTTTTTTAAATGTGCCAAATTTTTTAGCCGGCCAGTAAAGCAACATACTCAATGCAATGGCTATAAGCCATACATATGCAATATGATCTACACCAAAGTATGCACCTTGATTAGCACCTAATGTTGTGTTAATATTTGATAAGCGATAAGTAGTATATATAAATGGCATACGTATATAAACATAGGGACACTACCAAAAGTTTTTAATACGAGCATCCATGGTTGCTCAAAACGCTCAATGAAATAGAGGAGAAAACAACCTATGCCGAGCGTTAACAATAAAAAATCCAGGGATGGAGGGTACTTTGTAAAATTAATGAAAGACATTATGCTTTCTATTGGCGAGGAATGAATTTGCCAGTGGTTAGTTTCTCCGTAGAGATTGAAACCACGTAGTAAGCCTAGAATTGTTAAGGATGTAAAGGCGCTGGCTAGAAGATATCTATGTCGGATTTTAGTAAATTTTGTATTCGTATACAGTACCCCAGCGTAGTAGCCTATAAAAATAACTCCTATCCATGGTAGTACTGGATAAGAAACTTTAATATTTAAGATATCAGATTGGAGAAGGTACCCACGATCATGTAGTATAGTCCATAACGGGAAGGCTATCTCATTGGGCTGGAAGTTTATAGAGGCTAAGAGATTATGTACAAAAATAATCACCAGACCTAAACCACCTATTAAATTTTTTGGTAATTTAATTACTAAAGCCAATGTGATCATGCTTAGACCAATGGCCCAAATAACCTGAAGGTATAAATTTTGATAGTTTCCGAACCATGAAAAATTTATAAGTGTGATTTCTAAAACAATCAAGAATAAGCCCCGTTTCAATAAAAAAGACTGAAGATCACGTTTTGGTTTCTGAATCGGATTTTGGTATAAATATGCAGAGAGCCCGGTTAGAAATACAAATATAGGTGCACAAAAATGAGCACTTAACCGAGTAAAGAATAAAGAGGGATCTGTATGTTGAATATCCATGGGATCTGTTACCTGATGGTGATAAAAGAAACGTTCTCGAACGTGGTCTACTATCATTAGTAAAATAACCGGGCCACGAAGGATATCAATAGAATGAATTCGTTTTGAGGTACTTTTTATTTTGTGGGACATTTTTAAAGAGTGCTGAGTTGTAAAATCACTGAACCAAAAGCTAAGGTTACAATACTTTTAAACAGTTCGGTTTTAAGGGAAGCTTACAAAATGAATTCAATTTTAAAGTTCACAGATCGTCAACATGACAAATAGACACTAGTATTTATAGGGCTTCACAGACATCGGTGAATCCTGAAGAGATCATGGCTAAAACTATATAGGAAACCGTAGTTTTGTATCACCTAATCATTATTTCGTTAATTTGTATTAGCCTACAAAACCGGAATGATACAAAAAGGGAGCTCAACCGAGCTCCCTTTTATGTATATAAGTAATTAAGTATTATAAAATTCTTTCATCGGCAAAGCTGAGATAGTTACCGCCCTCAGTGATAATGATATGATCGAGGAGTTTAATATCCAGAAAATCGCAGGCCTTTTGAATTTTGGCGGTTAAGTTCTTATCGGCCTGACTAGCCTGTAATTTCCCGGAGGGGTGGTTATGGCAAATAATAATTGCGGTCGCTAAGCTTTTCAGAACCAGGGCAAACATAATTCGGAGATCAACTAAGGTTGCGGTAATTCCACCGGCGGATATCTGGCAAATCCCTTTCACAATATTAGAATTATTGAGCAGCATTACTTTAAAGGATTCATGGAGTTGAATTTCGTTTTTATCCCAATTTTTATAGTAAAGATTAGCTGCATCCTGGGAGCAGGTAATTTTCGGTGATTTCGCAATGGAGATTCGATCTTTATAGCATAGTTTTATTTCGTTTACTTTGGTAGTCATAATTGAAAGGGTTAAAAGTATTTATAGGCGTATTCCATAAGCCTATTAAAGAGGTGTTAATTTTAAAAGCTAACACCTCTTTTAGGTGGTAAATATTTAAATTTATAGCCCTAAGCTTTAGGTTTGGGAGATCTCAAAGAAACAAGGACGCGAAGGGGTTCCGTCCTTGTTGTTTTTGGTAGTATTATTCCTTACTACCTAAGAGTAGAATTTCACTCACTAAGATTTCGGTCACATAACGTTTATTCCCTTCTTTATCCTCGTAAGATCTGGAGATAAGTTTTCCCTCGATGGCAATTTCTTTACCCTTTGGCACATAGTTTTCGATGAGTTCGGCATTTTTGTTCCATGCCACAAGATTATGCCATTGCGTATCCTGAACCGATTCTCCTTTTTTATTGTAGTAATAGTCATTGGTAGCGATACTCAAATGCGCTACTTTTTTGGAGGTGTTCAGATTGGTGATTTCGGGAGTGCTTCCCACATTTCCGATTAACTGTACTTTGTTGCGTAGATTACTCATAATTAAAAGTTTTAAAAGATTATTAATGCCCCTTATTTGAAATAGAATGAATTGTAAATTTTAAGGGGTGTTTGTTTGCTTCTTAGGTGCGTAGCACAATAAAACAAGGAAGTTCTGTCAAGACTTTTCAGGAAAAATCAGGAGTGTCTGCGACGTGGTAAAATCCATAAGATTTTCAAGGAAGTAGAAACCTTATTAATCCTGAAAACCGGAGGCCAGGCCTTGACGGGTTTTCTATAGTCTTAGGAATTATTTCCACTGCCTTTTTCGCAGGGAGCGTACCGGCAGTTAAGCAATCGTAGAAACAGGGATGGATTAGAATTCGTTAGGCTATACCTGTTTTTTGCTGTCCCAAAAAACAATAGCAGGCTTTTTTTATTATAAACCCCTTAAAATGCTTAAGACAAAAGTTTTATTTTTAAGGAGTACCGTGTATAAGCCCAAGAAGCTTATACCGGTAATACTGTTAAGAAAATGAAAGTTTTGGCTATCCGTTGTTTTGTATTCCCAAATAAGTTTAGAGCATAAGGATAATAGATACTGTTTACTGTATTGATTGTATAAAGATGAATTATTGCATTACAATAGGAGTAAAGCTGTAAATAAAGAAATAGTTATAGTGTTTGGATTTTCTAACATTTTTTACAGTAATAGTAGTTTGGAAGTAGTCAAATAAGTATGGGAAGCCTGATATTCTTAATTGAGATCAGGGAGGCAATTTACCTGCTTAGATTATATATTTACTTATATGATAACGGGATCTGGATAAGTATAGTTGGAATAGGAAAGGCACGGCACACTATGTACATTAAAGGTTTGTGAGGAACTATTAAATTTCAGCATATTTAACTGAATTAGGCAAAAGATGGGATCACCTCGTACAAAGGTAGAAGTTATGTTAAGACAACTTTTACCATCTGGATCGCCCGGCAATTGCTATATAGATATTACAATGTAGCCTAATAATTCAATTAAGAATCAACTAAGTAAATTAATAATTAAAATAAATTATTTGTTCAATATGATTGAAAAACTAAGAAGTAACAGAATTTATAAAGTTCTTTGATTTTGCGTTTATAAACCACTCCAGGGAATGATTTATTATACATTAAGGATATAAAATGATGTTATGTACTTTAAATTACAATTATTTGAAGAATTTTTAAAATTGCGTGATTAGTTTCAATTATAGATATTTGATATTTATAATCGGAGACTACCTAACTAACTTTTCATTTTATGAATATATTCTCAAAAATTGGAATACTTATTATTGTCTTAATTTTTTGCAGTTGTACTACACAGGTGGAAGAAGAAAAATATAGTATTGGGTTTTCACAATGTTTGTCAAATCACCCATGGAGGGCTATGATGAATAAAAGCATGAAGATAAAGTCTTCTCTAGATCAGGAAATAGATTTGGAAATTTTTGAGGCTCATGGGGATGCCTCTCAACAGATTGCTGATATCCAATTTATGATCGAGAAACAATTTGATTTAATAATAATTTCCCCCTTAGATCCGGATTCTATAAAGCCTATAGTAGAAAAGGCCTATGCCGAAGGAATACCTATAATATTAATAGATAGAAAAATAGATTCCGATAGTTTTACTTCTTATGTTGGAGCAGACAATTTTCAAGTAGGCGTAGATGCTGCGAATTATATATTATCTGATAGTAATTCTGATCTAATTCAAATTTTAGAAATTAGAGGAATTGACAATTCTACTCCAACAAAGGATCGTAGTCGAGGCTTCCATCAAGCCTTAATAGACAGTAAAAATAAAATTAAGCTAAATACAATAAAAGGCGTCGATGAAAAATTTTCATCCTTTTTGGACTCCATTGACCAACTTCCCAATTATGTATATGCATTCAACGATGAGCTAGCATACGAAGCTTGGAAAATCGCTCAAAAAAAAAGAGTCGAAAATAGAATTAAATTTCTAGGGGTCGATGGTTTAAGTATTCCTAATGGCGGTATTGAAATGGTTCAAAATGGTATTTTATACGCGACGATATACTACCCCACAGGTGGTGCCGAAGCTATCGATTTAGCTTCAGATATACTTAATGGGCGTAATTTTACGAAAGAAAATATTTTAAAGACTGTAGTTATAGATAGGTTCAATGCTGACATAATGCTGAATCAATTTATTAAAATTTACGAGCAGCAGGAGGAAATAAATGACCAGATAATTTCTATTGATAAACAAAAAGAGAAATATTATGTTCAGAATAGTTTGTTAAAATTGACTTTAGCTTTATTGATAATAATTCTTAGTCTAAGTTTCTATAGTATATATAGTATAGTAACGATTCGAAGAAAAAATGGACAACTCGAAAATATAAATCAGAAGATTATTCAACAACGCAATAAAATTGAAAGAATAGCAAAAGAGGCTAAAGAAAGTAATGAAGCAAAAATAAATTTTTTTACTGGAATTTCTCATGAATTTAAAACTCCTATTACATTGATTCAAAGTTCTATAGAGTCCTTAACTGAGAATAAGGGTATTAAGAACTTTAGAATAATGGAGGAAATAGAATTAATATATAATAACAGTAACCGACTACTTCGATTGATTAATAATTTATTGGATTTTAGAAGAGTTGAAAATAGAAATTTTAATCTACGGGTTTCAAAAACAAATTTATTTGATTTTTCTAGCAGAATCTTGAAAGATTTTGAAAGGGAAGCACGTAAAAGAAATATATCACTAGAATTGATTTCTAATAATCAAGAATTAGATATTTATATTGATAGGAGTTTAATGGATAAGGTATATTTTAATATTCTTTCCAATGCTTTTAAGTTCACTCCTGAAAATGGAAAAATTGAGATTATAATTGAGGATAATTTGGATACCAATGAAGTATTCTTAATGATCAAGGATTCTGGGATTGGTATTCCAGATAATGAAATAGATCATATATTCGATGCCTTCTTCAAAGGTTCCGTAAATAGAAAAAATAGTTCGGGCATAGGATTACATCTTGTAAAGCAGTTTGTCGATTTGCACCTAGGATCTATTCAAGCTAAATCTAAACATGGCACAGAATTCACTTTAAAATTACTAAAGGGTAGAACGCATTTTAATGAAGATCAAATTGTTGATGAGGCTCAGATATTTGAGTCTTCATTGATTGATTTTTCAACAGGTTTTAGCGATCAATCCTCGATATATTCAGATTTTAGTGAGGATAATTCAGATAATGATGAGCTTTATACAGTATTGATTATTGAAGACAATCCAGAGTTATCTTATTTCTTAAGAAAAAAATTAAAGAAGGAGTACAATGTTTTATTATCCGACGGTAAAGATGCTATAAAAAAAGCTTTTGATAATGTACCTGATATTATCATAAGTGATCTAAATCTTCCAGAGATAAGTGGTTTTGAAATCTGTCAACAATTAAAAAAGGACTTGAAAACTTCTCATATTCCAATTTTGATTTTAACAGCCTTAGGCGATAAAGACTCATATATAAAGGGTCTAGAATCGGGCGCGGATATGTATTTAACAAAGCCATTTAATTTTTCAGTAATAAATCAATCCTTAAAAGCTTTGTTATTCAATAGAGAAAAACTACGCTATTATTATACAAACAATATCTTCAAAATTAATAAGAAGGTAAGTTTTGGCCATCCTGAGCAGCAATTTTTAACAAGGTTAAATAGCATAATCAAGGATAATATCCAAAATCCAAATTTCAATGTTGAAAATTTAGCGGAAAGTTTAAATATTTCCAGAGTTCAATTATATAGAAAAGTTAAGGCACTTGTTGGTATTTCTATTAGCGATTATATAACTAATTTTAAACTTGAAACTTCTAAAGAATTGCTAAAAGATTCCAGTTTGTCAATCTCAGAGGTAGCGTATAATAGTGGTTTTTCTTCTCCAAGTTATTTTTCTACAACATTTAAGAACAAATATAAGGTAACTCCCGTAACCTATCGTAAATCATTTAATACGTAAATGATTGAAATGTTTTTTGCATAGTAACATAGAATCAAATCTATGTAACAATAGTGAAATTATAACGATTTCGTTAAAGTAAAATAATTACTTGATCCCTTGCTACTATTACGATTGCGATAAATTGATAAATTGATTAACAATTTTTTAATTTTTGGAAACATGGCTTAACCGCTTTTAGAATTTCGTAAAATACTTTTACCTCAAAATTAAATGGAGGTAAAAATGAATAGAATTTGGATATGGTCAATTACTGCTTCTTTAGCTGGATTCTTATTTGGCTTTGACACAGTAGTTATTTCTGGTGCTGATCGAATATTGCAGGATTTATGGAAAACGTCAGAAATTTTTCATGGAATAGTAGTAATGGGAATGGCACTTTGGGGGACTGTAATTGGAGCAATTTTTGGAGGAGTACCAACAAAGTATATTGGAAGAAAGAAAACATTAGTTATAATTGGGGTATTCTATTTTATATCAGCTTTAGGTTCAGCCTTAGCAAACAAGCCTGAGTTATTTGCTTTATTTCGTTTTCTTGGTGGATTAGGAGTGGGAGCTTCTACTATTGCCGCACCTACATATATATCTGAAATTGCACCAGCAAATGATAGAGGGAAATTAGTAGGTCTTTATCAATTCAATATTGTTTTTGGGATACTTATCGCCTTTTTATCCAATTATTTATTGAGTCAAATCGGTCCAAATGCGTGGAGATGGATGCTAGGTGTAGAAGCATTACCAGCATTAATTTATACGTTGTTCACTCTAAATATACCTAAAAGTCCTAGGTGGTTAATATCTAGATCAAGGAGAATTGAGGCCAAGGAAATCTTACTAAAAATTTATCCTAATAAAGATCCGGAGGCCTTAATGACTACTATTTCTCCTAGCAAAAGAATTAAATCAGAAAGCATTTTTAATAAAAAATTTAGAAGACCATTAGTGCTTGCATTTTTTATAGCTTTCTTTAATCAATTATCAGGAATTAATGCGTTTTTATACTATGCTCCTAGAATCTTTGAAGAAGCCGGACTAGCCGAAAATACATCACTTCTAAGTTCAATAGGAATAGGTTTGGTGAATCTTATTTTCACATTATTAGGGATTTATTTGATTGATAGAGTCGGAAGAAAACTGCTGATGTATATTGGAAGTATGGGCTATATTATTTCTCTAAGTTTGGTTTCCTTCGCTTTTTATTTTCAATGGCAAGGACATTTTGTACCATTTTTCCTATTTCTATTTATTGCTTCTCATGCAATTGGACAAGGTTCGGTGATCTGGGTTTTTATTTCAGAAATTTTCCCTAATAATGTTAGGGGGGAGGGACAAGCATTTGGAAGTTCTATTCATTGGCTTTTGGCTGCAATTATTCCTTCTTTAGTTCCTATTATGTTTGAATTGGTAGGTGCTGCAGCAGTTTTTACTTTTTTCGCTTTAATGATGGTATTGCAGTTAATTTTCGTAAAAATTTTCATGCCAGAAACTAAAGGTAAAAGCTTGGAAGACCTGGAAGAAGATCTAAACATGATTCAAACAACAAAGTTTAAACTTTTCAAAAAATAATATGTTATCAATCCAATTTAGAAATGTAATTATTATTCTTTTAATAATTAATTTTAATGTTGTTTATAGCCAACAGTTAGGTTCAGATGTTGCTTTAAATACTACTATAAATGAAGAAAGTAGGTACCGACCTAATTTTCATTTTACACCATTAAAAAGCTGGATGAATGATCCAAATGGAATGTATTTTTATAAAGGAAAATATCATTTGTTTTTTCAGCATTATCCAGAAGGTAATACTTGGGGACCTATGCATTGGGGGCATGCGGTCACGAAAGACCTTTATAATTGGGAGCATAAACCTATCGCTATATATCCTGATGAAAAAGGTTTTATTTTTTCAGGAAGTGCAGTAGTAGATTCCGAAAATACATCTGGATTTGCGAAGAATGGTGAAGTACCCATAATAGCAATGTTCACTTACCATGATGCAGATGCAGAGAAAGAGGGTTTGGAAACTTTTCAGTCTCAGGCAATCGCGTATAGCCTTGATGAAGGTGAGACCTGGGTGAAGTATAAAAATAACCCCGTAATAAATAATCCTGGTATAAGAGATTTTAGAGATCCAAAAATACAGTGGGATAATATTCATCACCAGTGGATTATGGTTTTGTCGGCTAAGAATAAGACACTATTTTATTCTTCCAAAAATCTTAAAGATTGGAAATTAGTCTCAGAGTTCGGAAAGGAAGCTGGGGCTCACGGTGGAGTCTGGGAATGTCCTGATTTTTTTCCAATAAGGGTCGAGGGAAGCAAAGAGACTAAGTGGGTTCTTATTCAAAGTCTTAACCCTGGCGCATTCAACAGTGGTTCGGGTACACAATATTTTGTGGGCGATTTCGATGGTAAAAAGTTTACTCCGGTAGCTAGTCAGAAAGAACTTCCTGAAAACCATTCCTATTGGTTAGATTTTGGTAAAGATAATTATGCGGGAGTTACCTGGTCAAACACTAATTTACCCGAAAATAAGCGCCTTTTTATAGGCTGGATGTCTAACTGGCAGTATGCTGAAAAAGTTCCCACTAGGGGCTGGAGAAGCTCTATGACTATTCCACGTGAACTTTCATTAGTTAAGAAAAGTGATAATACTTATCGTCTGTTTTCGGAACCAGCGAAACAAATAGATGGAATCTCTAAATTGATATATTCTAAAATAACGATAAATAAGTCTCCTGGAAGCAAAATGGTTTTGGCTAACTCAACTGAAGTCGAGATGGATAAATTGCGTTTAAAGTTACAGTTACCTGTTTTGGAAAAGGCTAACTATACTTTCAATTTATCAAATGAAAAAGGGGATTCTCTTAAATTCGGGTATAGTTTTCATGAAAACAGATTTTTCATTGATCGCAGCGATTCTGGAAAAATTGATTTCAGCGAATCCTTTGCTGAGAATATATCTTTCGCTCCTCGATCTGCAAGTGATAATCTAATAGAAGTAGAAATTTTGCTGGATAAAACTTCAATTGAACTTTTTTATGACAATGGCGAGACCGTTATGACAGAAATCTTTTTCCCGAATTCATCCATGTCAAAATTAGATCTATCAAGCTCTATTAACCATTTTAAAATAAAGGATTTTAAAATTTACGAACTACAACTAAACTAATTTATATGAAAATTCGAGTATTACTAAGTATTTTAATTTTTCCGTTGTGGCTTACTGCTCAACAAATAGATGTTTCCGGGACAGTTACATCTGCAGATGATGATATACCTCTTTCTGGTGTTTCAGTATCTGTGAAAGGAACAACTCGAGGAACTGCTACAGATTTTGATGGTAACTATACGATTACTAATGTGGATTCAAATGCAATACTTGTTTTTAGCTACCTAGGATTCACGGCTCAGGAAATTACTTTAAACGGTCGAAACGAAATCGATGTAGAAATGGCTACTGATTCTGAACAATTAGATGCGGTGGTGGTCACGGGTTATCAGAAGGAAAGGAAAAAAGATATTACAGGAGCCGTTTCAGTTGTGGACGTAGACGAAATGAAAAAACAAACGGCAGCCAATCCTATTAAGGCTTTACAGGGTCGCGTACCAGGCATGCTGGTGACAGGAAACGGTGCGCCAAGTTCTCCAACCACAGTTAGAATCCGGGGAATAGGAACTCTTAATAACAATGATCCGCTTTATATTATTGACGGCGTTCCTACTAAAGCCGGAATGCATGAATTAAATCCCAGAGATATTGAGTCAATTCAGGTATTGAAGGATGCATCTGCAGCGAGTATTTATGGTTCTCGTGCTGCAAACGGGGTGATAATCGTTACAACAAAAGATGGGAAAAAGGGACGAGCTAGCTTAAACATTAATGCTTATACCTCAATTTCCCAGTATTCCACTAAAACTGAAATGCTGAATACCCAAGAATACGGTGAAGTTCTCTGGCAGGCATATATCAATAATGGTACAAACCCTAATTCAAACAGTATTCAGTATCGATACGATTGGGGTGTAGAATCCGAAACAGGAAAACCTTTTCTGAAAAAAGTTCTGGTTCCTGAATTTCTCGATAATGAAGGTTCTTTAAGATCTTCAAATACAGATTGGTTTGATGAGATTACTCGGATGGGTGTGATTCAGAATGTTGATATGTCTTTATCTAATGGAAACGATCAGGGGAACTATTATTTCTCATTAGGATATTATGATAATGAGGGAATTATAAAAACAACAAATTTTAATCGACTTTCTGCCCGGATTAATTCCGATTATAAAATTTTTGACGGGAAGGTTACTATAGGAGAAAATTTAAGTGTAACCAAAACCAATGAGGTGGGTGGATCTCCCATAAATGAGGCACTACAGGCGTTACCCATTATTCCTGTAAGAACAGAAGATGGCACCGGCTGGGGTGGTCCTGTTGGTGGTATGAATGACCGCCAAAATCCTGTGAGATTGTTAGAGGATAATAAGCAAAATGATTATGATTTTTTAAGAATCTTCGGAAACTTTTATGCCGAAGGGAATCTTTTCGAACATCTTAATCTCAGAACAAGCATAGGTATTGATTATGGTAATTATTTCGCCAAAAATTTCAGAAAAAGATATGAGTCTGGTTACTTAAATAATCCGGTAAACAGATTACAAACTAATCAAAGTCACAATCTGAAAACCACCTGGACTAACACATTAAATTATGATCATACTTTTGGAGATCATAGTGTAAATGCGTTAATAGGTACAGAACTTTACAGAGAAAAGCTTAATTCTTTTTGGGCATCCCGCGAGGACTTTGTCGTGGAAGATGATGATTTTCTTTACCTCGATGCAGGAACTGGGGAGAAAAACAATAGCGGTAGCGGAGCAGAAAATGTTTTAATGTCATATTTCTCTCGAGTGAACTACTCTTATAAAGATCGTTATCTGGCATCGGGAACATTAAGATATGATGGTTCATCGAGGTTTGGGCAGAACAATAAGTACGGGCTATTTCCAGCTTTTTCATTAGGATGGCGTATAAGCGAAGAAAATTTTATCCAAAAAAACCTAGATTTCCTGGATGACCTTAAATTCCGTTTCGGTTGGGGTGTTACGGGGAATCAGGAAATAGATAACAATGCTATTTATAATATTTATTTAACAGACTATGCCAGCACTTCCTATGACATTAATAGTGTGGGAAGCGGAGTATTGCCTTCCGGATATAAACTGGTTCAAAATGCTAATCCTAACCTGAGATGGGAAGAAAGTACGATGACCAATTTCGGGATCGATTTTGAACTTTTTGATCAAACCCTTTACGGAAGCGCTGAGTATTATGTAAGGGAAACGGAAGATATTTTATTGCTTCCGCCTTATATAGGAGTACTAGGAGAAGGAGGGAACCAGTGGGTTAACGGAGCCTCGATGGAAAATAAAGGTTTTGAAATAGCCCTTGGTACCAGGCTGAATGTGACGGATAATCTGTATATCAATCTAGATGGAAACATTAGTCAGTATAGAAATAAAATCACCAAACTTCCCAATGAAGTAGTAAATGCTTACGGGGGCGATGGTAGAGGACAGAATATCCTGGGCCGGCCAATCAATTCCTTTTTCGGGTATGTTGCTGACGGACTTTTTCGAACCGAAGAAGAAATTACCAGTCATGCCGAACAACCTGGAAAAGGTTTGGGTAGAATTCGCTATGTGGATTTAAATGATGATGGCATAATCAATGATTTTGATCGTACATGGATTGGTGTGCCACACCCAGATTTCACGTATGGTTTAAATGCAAATATCGCTTTTCATCAATTTGATCTTTCCTTTTTATTGCAAGGAGTAGTTGGCGTTGATGTCGTAAATGATTTTAAATACAATACGGATTTCTGGAGCGTATCTGAAACAGGATCTAATAAAGGAGCAAGATTGCTGGATGCCTGGTCACCTGCCAATCCAAATTCAAGTATCCCGGCTATTTCATTAACAGATTCTAATTTTGAATCAAGATTTTCTACTTATTTCATTGAGAATGGTTCTTACTTAAAACTTAGAAATGCCCAGATAGGCTATACGTTTGAACAAAGGATTGTTGAAGATCTTAGTATTCAGTCCTTAAGAATTTATGCAGGAGGAGACAATCTCGCTCTTCTGGCAAAAAGTAGTTCTTTTACAGGGATTGATCCTGAAAATCCCGGCTATGGTTACCCGAATCCTATGATTATAACTGCCGGTCTGAATTTAAAGTTTTAAAATTAAAATATTAAAGAATATGAAAAGATATATTACAAGTTTAGTGCTTTGTTTTCTCTTCTGTACTTCTTGTCAGGATGTGTTGGAAGTAGATCCAAAAGGAGTGTTAAATGAAGGACAGATCACCACACCTGAAGATGCTGAAAAATTTGTTATTGCAGCGTATTCACAATTAGGAAATGACGAAATTAACAGGGCTTTCAGTCTATGGCAATATGGAGATATGCGCGCTGATGACGCTTATAAAGGTGGACGCGATCCAGGAGACGGCCAGGGTTTTCATTTTATGGAAACATTTACCAATGTGCGTCCTGATATGTGGGAAATAGATGGAATGTGGTTTCATTTATATATAGGAGTGCGCCGTGCTAATGATGGTCTTAGAATCCTTCAAAATTTTACTGAAGAAGAATATCCGCAGCTAAAAACGCGTCAGGCAGAATTAAGATTTATTAGGGGGCATTTTTATTTCGAATTAAAAAGACTGTTCAATAGAATTCCATATATCGATGAAAATGTTCCGGCAGCAGATTATAAGCTGATTAGTAATGTGGAATTAACAAGCCAGGAATTATGGGAGAAAATTACGGAAGATTTTGAGTTTGCCGCTGAAAACCTTCCCATGGTGCAAGCACAAGTTGGCCGGGCAGATCAAATTGCCGCATATGCTTACCTGTCAAAAACAAGGTTGTATCAGGCTTTTGAACAGAATGATGAATATCAGGTTACCAATGTAAACAAGGAATTATTACAAAAATCTATAGCAGCGGCAGATAAAGTTTTGTCTTCTAACCACGGTTTAGAACCAGATTTTGCGAATAATTTCCTTTCAGGTTCTTATGAAAATGGAGTGGAATCATTATTTGCTGTTCAGTTTTCTACTAGTGATGGTACAGCAAATGGAAGATTAAATTTCGGTGATATGCTTACCGTACCTCAGGGTCTCGGTTGCTGTGATTTTAAAAAGCCTTCTCAAAACTTAGCCAACGTCTTTAAAACTGACCAAAATGGAATTCCTTATTTGGAAAACTTTAATGCGGAAAATATCAATTTTGACACAGATAATGTGGACCCACGTTTAGATCATACAATCGCCCGTCCTGGTAACCCCTGGAAATATGAAACTGATCTCATTTTTGAGGAAGGCTGGAGCAGAACTCCAGAGATTTACGGTTATTATAATTCCTTAAAAGAAAATGTTCAGTCAGATCAGTATGAGAACGTAGATCCTTTTTACGGAAATTCTAAATTGAGAATAATCCTTCGTTATGCCGAAGTAATGCTTAATAAAGCAGAAGCTTTAATCGAACTAGGGAGAAAAGACGAGGCTTTACTTCTTATTAATGGATTACGAGAAAGGGCATCAAATAGTACCGAAAAATTAGTGGACGCCAATGGGAATTTACTGGCAAATTATAAAGTAGAGCACTATATGCCAGGAGTAAATATAAACTGGTCCCAGGAAAATGCAAGACAGGCGGTTAGGTATGAGAGAAGACTGGAGTTTGCCCTGGAGGGTGAACGTTTCTTCGATTTGGTTCGTTGGGGAGTGGCCGCAGATGTATTGAACAGTTATCTCAATGTTGAACAATCTAGAAAAGATTTTCTTCAGGGAGCTTCTTTTGTAGCTGGAAAACACGAATATCTTCCAATTCCGCAAAATCAGATTTTCTGGAGTGAAGATCGATATGTTCAAAACCCGGGTTATTAATATGAAAAAATTTCCGGTCATAATATTAATTCTTTTTATGAGTAATTCCTTTTTGGGAAGTGCTCAATACGATGAACCATACCGACCACAATATCACTTCAGCCCAGCTTCGGGGTGGATTGGGGATCCAGATGGGTTGATCTTTTATGAAGACAATTATCATCTATTTTGGTGGGGTCATGCCATTTCCGAAGATTTGGTTCACTGGAAACAACTTGAAGATCCAATGAAAGGTGATCCAGGTGATTTCAGCTATTTCTCTGGATCAGTTGTGATTGATAAAATGAATAATTCTGGCTTTGGTGATAATAGTATGATTGCTTTTTATACCAGACATTACGATGGAGATACTTTGCCTGAAGCTCAGGCGATATCGGTAAGCCATGATGGTTTACGCTTTGATTATTATGATAAGAATCCAATTCTGGATATAGATAAGATTTTTTTTCGCGATCCACAGGTATTCTGGCACGAAGAAACCAAAAAATGGATCATGGCTGTTTCATTGCCTGCTGAGCAAACCGTGCAGTTTTACAATTCGGAAGACTTAAAGAATTGGAATTATCTAAGTGAATTTTCAGGTCTCGGAGTACAACATTCCTTCTGGGAGTGCCCTGATATTTTTAAAGTTCCGATTGAGGGGAAAACCAATGAATATCGCTGGGTGCTATTTATTGGGCGGGGGCCTAATCGTGTTCAATATTTTGTTGGAGATTTTGACGGTAAAAGCTTTGAACCCGATGCGAAAACGAGGTCCTTCCTGAATAATGGAATCGGAATCCCTGGGGAGATTATTTCAGATTTTGAGGATAAACAATTTCAGTCAGACTCATTAGAGCGATTAGGATTTTTAGAAAAGCAGTTTGTCGAAGCTAAAAAGTCAAAAAACTGGCAATCAAAAGAATTTACCATTACCAAACCGGCTATTAATTTTTTAATAAGCGGTGAGCATGTTAATAATTCTTTGAACCTGATTATCAATAATAAAATTGTTAGAAAAGCAGTCGGAGAGAACGATAAGATTTTTCGCTGGAAAGGCTGGGATGTTTCAGAATATATAGGAAAGGAAGCTACTATTATTTTTCAGAATAATACTTCTTCATTAGCGGTTGATCATATTATGCTTGCCGATGAACTTTGGGATACCAACCTGGAGCATGCTTTGTGGTTGGATTATGGAAACGATTTTTATGCAGCCAGGACGTGGCGTGATTATGATGGAAGATTAGAAGATAAAATAATGTTAGGCTGGATGGGAAACTGGGAATATGCTAATGAAGTGCCGAGTACATGGGGAAAAGGTTTCGAGTCACTCCCAAGAACCCTGAAACTTCGAGAAAAAGAAAAAGGTTACAGACTGGTTCAGGAAGTCCTTCCGCAATTCATGGAACTACGTTCAGATTCCATTACTCTTCATAATATTAACTTAAAGGAGGAATTAAAACTCGATAAAATTTCAAGTTTTGATAATTCTTATGAAATGGAAATTACAGTAAAACTTCCTGAAAATGGAGAATTGAATATTGAATTGCAGAAAGGGAACGATAGATCTTTAAAACTGTCTTATGATCGAGAGACAAAATTTTTCTCTATTGATAGAAGGAATACCACAAATTCAGACGATTCAGAATTTCTTAAAAAATTCAGCGATGTAATGAAAGCACCGGTTAATACTGATAACGGTAAACTTCAGTTACAAATATTTGTTGATCGCGCTTCCGTAGAAATATTTACAGCTAAAGGAGAAAAAGTATTTAGTGTTCTTTCCTATCCTGGTCCTTCACAAAATATGGCAGCGCTTAGCTCTCCGCAAACAGGAGTAATTATAGAAGAACTAAAAATATGGAAACTGAATTCCATTTGGGATAAAAAAATTAAATAAAACTAACTAAAATGAGAAACATGAATATTATAAAAACGCCTATTTTCAGGTTGTTTAGTGCAATATTGCTCAGCTCCCTATTTTTGTTGACATCTTGCGAAAAAGAAGATGATGGGAATTCGAATTTTGATATCGATGAACCTGTACAATTGATGGCTTTCAATGTTGATGGGATAGATGGTGATATCGATCAGAATGCTGGGACAATTCAATTTCAATTACCATATGGAACATCCTTAAACAGTATCGCACCAGATATTACTCTGCCTGATGGAGCTTCGATTTCCCCCGGGCTGGATGAATCAATTAGTCTTGCCCAGCCGGTCACCTATACCGTGGTTAACGGAAACCTTTATAAGGATTATTCGGTTTCCGCTAAAGTAAATAAGCCAATCTCCAGTTTTGCAATCAATGGAAATCAGGCCTCCATAAATGATAATACCAATTCAATTTCCGTGACTTTGCAAGGCGAAGATGTAGATGTGACCAATTTACAACCGGATATTATCTTAACCGACGGCGTCTCAAGCAACCTTGATTTTAGTTCACCGATGGATTTTTCACAACCGGTGTTCTTAACCGTTACTGGGCAGGGAAGAAGTGAAACTTACACGATTACCGTTTCTACGCCAAATAATAGTTCAAAGATAGCGTTTTTAGGAGTTGCTGCATCAAGATCAGAGATCACCAATCCAGATGAAAAAGCAGCAGGGGATTGGTTTTTCTCAACTTATGCAAATGCAGAATATCTTTCCTTTCAGGATATTAAAAATGGTACAGCCCTTAATTATTCAGTGATCTGGTGGCATTATGATTCCAGTTTGGAATTACCTGGAATTGCGTTGGATGGAGTAGTAACGGAAAAACTTAAAACTTTCTATGCTAATGGCGGAAGAATCCTTTTATCAACCTTTGCTGCTAGATATATGGAAGCGCTGGATTTAGTACCCGATGGAAAAGGACCTAATAATGTATTTGGAGATTTTCTGCCAAATGGTTTTGTGGATGAAAACAATTCCTGGGGTATTTCTTTTAAAACAAGAACAGAGCATCCAATTTTCCAAGGTCTGGAAACTTTCGAGGAAGGAAAGGCTAAATTTCTTGAAAAAGGAACGTTTAGGTTAAATCATACCGCTTGGTGGTTTTTACCTGAATGGGGTGGTTATGGAAACGGTGCTGGCTGGCGTGAACAAACAGGTGGAATAAACCTTGCCAGTGAAGACTGGGATGATACTCTGGATGGACGTGTGGCAATTGCCGAATTTCCTGCAAATAACTCAAATGGAAATGCTATTGTGATTGCCTTTGGAGCCTATGATTGGTTTAATGAAACCAATGCCGACGGAGTTCCAAGTGCACCTAATGGATTTCTTAGCAATATTCAGCAGCTAACCAGAAATTCAATTGATTATTTAGAAACAGACGAACAAAATGATGAAGAGACAAATGAATAATTATATAAGAATAGTCCCTGCACTCCTTTTATTATTGATAACTGGATGCAGTACAGATGATGGGATGGAAGAAATGGATCCAATTCTACCTAATGTAAATGATTTAGGAATTTATCCTCAGCCATCATCAGGGTGGATGGGAGAATCAGATCCATATAACACTAATGGCTGGACGGCAGATGTCATGCCCTATTATGAAAATGGGCAATACCATATGTTCTTTTTACACGATGCACAAAATAAGCCAGCAGGAGAAGGGTTTCACGATATTCACGAATTTGAAACGGATGACTTTGTGAATTATGATTACCAAGGGAGAGCGATTGATTACGGAAATGCCGGACAACCAGATTTTGCTATTGGAACAGGCTCCCTAATAAAATTTAATGATACCTATTATTATTATTATACTGGTCATAATGGAACTTCAGCATTTCTGGAAGAAAATCCCAGAGAAAGTGTCTTATTGGCCACAAGTCAAGATCTTGAACACTGGACTAAACAGGGGGATTTTATAATTACAGCACCAGAAGGATATTACAATTTTGAATTTAGAGATCCTCACGTTCTGTATAATGAGGAAGCTGGAGAGTACTGGATGCTTGTAAGTGCGCAAACCGATGCACGAAAAGCGGTGATTTTATTATTCACCAGTGATGATCCCGCCAAAGGCAATTGGATCGTACAGGATCCACTTTACACCACTACAGATGAAGAAAATTATTTGATGATGGAAGTCCCCGATTTGTTTAAGATGGGCGATTACTGGTATCTAATTTTTTCTGAAAACTGGAAAGATAGAATTACTCATTATCGAGTGGCCACGAGCTCCACTGGACCATGGGAAAAACCGATAAATGATATGGTCGATGGTCAGTACTTTTATGCAGGAAAAACGGTAAGCGATGGAACAGATCGCTACTTGGCAGCTTGGACGGCTAGAAAAAGTCCGGAAGCGAATTCAGGTAACAAAGATTTTGGTGGTAATTTAGTTGTTCATAAACTTAATCAGCGGGCAGATGGTAAACATCTTGCTGTGAGCGTTCCATCTTCGTTTTCATCCGTTTTTACAAGTTCTATAACTCTTGAAATAACAGAAATTACAAGCGGAGTAACAGAAAATGGAAATAATTTTCAGATAAATGCTTCTGAGGGACAGTCAAAAGTCGTTTTTCAGAATATGAATAAGTCTTCAATGATATCAGGAGCAATTTCTATTAGCCAAGAAGCCAATGCCGGGATCTTTTTGGGAGGAAATGAAAATCCATCTGAATCATTCCGTATTCAGATGGAACCCAGAAACAATAAGATTATTGCAATCAATTCCGGAAGATTTGAAAATGTTGTCTATTATAATTTCAATGCGAACACTGAATATAATTTTGAATTAATTATAGATGGCTCGGTTGCTGTTCTATATATAAATGATGAAGTAGCTTTAAGTAGTAGGATTTATAATATCTATGATTCGGGTTGGGGATTCTATGCTGAATTTGATACCGCCGAGTTTAATGAGATTGAGATAAGCCATAAAGATTAAAATATTCTACTATGAATAAAAAACTTATACTTGTTTTAATCATCTTGTGTTCTGCATGCGAAAGTGAAAATGATGATTTAAAAAGTGGTCAGGCATATAATCTTGCCGTGAGCGCATTAAGCTGCAGTTCTCAGTCTGAAGAACTGGATTATCAGGTGTATCCAATGACTAGTGATGGCTATCGAATAGGTGATGTAGCCGCATTTTATGACTCCAATGAAAGCAATTTCAAAATTTATTTTATTAAGGATATTTGGAATGATTCAACAAATGAACGTCATCCCTGGTATGTTTTTGAAACGGATAATATGTATAGTTACACAGAATTTGGTGAGGTTTTACCCTCCAGCTCTGCTCTTTGCGATCAGGATTTTGCCGTGGGTGCAGGAAGTGTGATTGAATTCCAGGGTCAATACTATGCTTTTTATACAGGACATAATCCCAATTCTGGTGGTTGTTCTTCAACTGAAAGAGAAGGAATATTATTAGCTACTTCCAATGATCCAACTAATGGATTTAATAAAGTCCAAAATTTTACAACCATTTACGTTCCCAAAGGATTGGGGTTTGATGAAAATGACAATTTTAGGGATCCCTTTGTTTTCGAGGATGGGGGCAATTTTCATATGCTTGTTTCAGCGCGAAAGAACATCGATGGAATATGGAGGGGGGTGATCATCAACTATCAGTCTTCAGATTTAATGAATTGGAATTACAACGGTGTATTATACGACGGTGGACAAGATAATTTCTGGATGATGGAATGTCCTGAAATATTTACTATAGGAAATAATTATTATCTAATATTTTCTGATCAGGTGGGTAAAAATTTATTGTACAGAAAAAGTACTTCATTGAATGGTAATTGGTCAAAGCCGAGTAAGGAATCCAGATTTGCTGGAAAAGGAGTTTTCGCAGCGAAGTCAGCAGTTGATCAATACGGAGACCGTTATCTATTTGGTTGGAAAAATAATCTCACTGGCGATTCCGATTCTGGAAATTGGAAATGGGCTGGAAATCTTATAACTCACAAAATTTATGCTTTGCCAAATGGAGATTTAGCAGCAACGATTCCCCATACGCTCAAAAATTATTTAGAGACATCAAACTATATTATCGCAAAAGATAGTCAATGGGGTAATGTTACTAAAACCAGCTCTACCAATGAATCTTATCAACTAATAAGTAATGCAAATTTTGATATAGCAAATGTCATTTACGATCCAATTAATGAGGAACGTTTTAAAATTTCAGCAACTATAAGTTTTAATTCATCTAACAAAGATTTTGGATTCATGATTGGAGCTTGTGATGGGTATGAGAATTTCTATAGTTTACGATTTATACCTTCAGAGAATAAATTTAGCTTTAATAAGGAACGTCGCAGTAATTTAACTCCAACCTCTATGGCAGAAAATGACGTTCCAATTGAACTAAAACCTAATACAAATTATGATATTCAAATTGTCATTGAGAACTCCATTTTAGTTGTTTATATCAATGATAAAGCAGCCATTGCGAATCGAATTTATAAATCAACAAATACGCATTGGGGGATTTATAGTGAAAATAGTGATGTAAAGTTTGAAAATATTCAGGTAACTAAATTTTAATAATTTTGATCAAAACAAATAAAATAGCAGTATGCTTCGGGGAGGTTCTATGGGATGTCTTTAAAGATTCAAAGAAAATAGGTGGAGCTCCAATGAATGCTGCTGTCCGAATGGGGGCAGAGGGAATCGACACTTACATGATTAGTGCCGTAGGAGAAGATGAACCAGGTAAAGAAATTTTGAAAAGTCTCAAAAAATTAAAAATCAGAATAGATTCAATAGCTACCAATAGCTACCCTACTGGGGAAGTACTTGTTAATTTAGATGGGCGTGGTTCTGCGACTTATGATATTCTTTATCCTAGAGCTTGGGATAAAATACGTATCACAGAAAAGGAATATCAATTAGTGAGAAGTGCTGATATATTTTTGTATGGAAGTTTAGCATGTCGTGACGAGTTAACCAGAAATAGTCTAGCTTCATTATTAAAAGTAGCTCAGTATAAAGTTTTGGATATTAATTTAAGAGTTCCGTATTATAATTTTGATATAATAAAATTTCTTTTAAAAGAATCAGATTTTATAAAATTTAATGATGATGAACTGTTCGAGATTTCGGAGATAATGGGTTCTCCATTCTTTTCATTGGAGCAAAATATAAAATTTATTCAATCAATTTCGGGTGCAAAGTCAATATGTGTTACCAAAGGAAGACATGGAGCAGTATTACTACATGAGAGTAAATATTATTATAATAGCGGATTTAGAACGGAAGTAAAGGATACAGTTGGGGCAGGTGATTCATTTCTCGCAACGCTTATTGTCCAGCTTTTAGAGAAAAATAAGCCACAAGATGCTATAGATAGGGCTTGTGCAGTAGGAGCCTTAGTAGCAGCTAAGGACGGGGGCAACCCAATACTTTCAACAAGAGAAATTTCAAAATTCATGAATCCAATATCATAGTCGAATTATAATACAAATATTTGTAAACTGAGTTTTTTAAATAATTGAAACAGTCTTTTTTGATGAATGACACTATCCCTCAAAGTGTGTTACATAAATAACAGGGGGTAGACTTTTAAAGGTCTGCCCCATTTTTCATAGATAGTAAGGAACTTTTTTAAATGATGTTCTAGTTCCTAATATGTATCTACCACTTTTTAGTAGCTAATCTTGCAGTCAAGTATAAAAACCTGCCTGCCGCTGGCTGATTGCAGAACTACTTCATCGATATGGAACAACATTTTATTTTAGGTGATTTTTCTAATCTCCCAAGAGGTTCTCCACCAGATTGTTTGTGCTTATGATTTTTTTGATCTCCATAAATTCAAAGAATACAGTTACGTCTTCCCAGTTTCTCCTACAGCTTTTGATGGCATAAGAATTTACTGTACCAGTATTTTCAAAATTTTTCAGGGCGGCATAGGTTCCAAAGGGTTGTTATGCCTGACTACAATATCATCAGTTACCTTTTAGGTAATCCTGGAAATGTCGGAAATAGCAACTTAACATTGTTAATCTACCGTATTTATTCTTCAGTATCACTGTTATTCAAACCCTTAGCATAGGGCGTTACAATGATTTTTTATCCATATAGGGGGGCGTATGAGAACGATCATGAGATTAAAAGATGCATTACGATCTCTGGGGCCTGGATTTTTGATTCTTCAAAGTGGGATTCGCACTTTGAAGAATCAAAACCGTTATGGATGTCCACATTATTAGACTTATGGTTTTAACCATAACCAAGATGTTCATCCAGATCTTTTTCTAGCATTTTTTCACTGCCGGGTTTCTGTAGTTCTTTTAAAAAGCTATTAAGCCCGTTACCGGTTTAAACTAAAAATTCATGTAAAAAAAACTTTTTTTTATTCCTGAGTAAAGTTTATTTGAGAGCAAATACTCTTAATTAAATTAAGGTTTATATTCAGAAGGATTACTACCATACTTTTCTTTAAAAATTTTTCTAAAGTATTTTAAGCTGTTAAAACCTACAGTAAAAGAGGCATCAGTAACCGAGTATTCTTCTCTATAAATTAGATCAGCTGCTTTTTTAAGTTTAATGTCTCTTATTAATTCATTGATATTTAAACCTGTAAGAGCTTTTATTTTTCTATATAGAGGCGTCCGGCTCATGCCAAGTTCTTTCGCAAGAAATGTAGTGTTTATATTTTTTATATTTTCTGGGTTTAAAACTATAGTCTCTATACTTTGGAGAAACTGCTTTTCAGAGTAGATAAGATTGGATGAATTTCTATCGTCTTTTTGTGTTTTTTGATTTTTGTAATTAGTGAAAAGGGAACGTAATTTTTTCCGATTAGCAAGCAGACTACTAACTTGAGCATTTAGTAACTTAGGTTTAAACGGTTTTGTAACATAAAGATCTGCCCCGCCTTTATAGCCAGAACTAATGCTTTCTGTATTTTGTTTGGCCGTAAGTAAAATAACAGGGATGTGGCTGGTTTCTATATTGTCTTTTAATTCCTGACAGAGATCGATACCATTTTTCAATGGCATCATTACATCTGATATAATAATGTCCGGGATATACTTCATTGCTTTTTTCAATCCATCATTACCATTTTCTGAAAAAAGCAAATCGTATTCCTTCTTAAATAAATTTTCCAGAAATAGTCGTATTTCAGGATTATCGTCAATTATCAACATGATATTCCTGTAGAGTACAGTATTGATACTTTTCTCCTGTCTTGTTTCTAAAACTTCATCAAAGTCTTCAATTTGAATATCTCTAATGTAATTGGATGTTTCTTCTAAAACTTCTGTATTTTCTACTATAAATTTCTTTGGAATACATAGTGTAAATTTAGTATTCTGGTCGGGAACACTCGTTACGTTTATTGTTCCCTCATGTAGTTCCGCAAAGCTTTTAGATAGAGCCAAACCAATGCCTGTCCCTAACTTTTTACGCTGGCCTCCTGCACGATAATACCATTCGAAAATATGATTAATCTCTTGCGAGCTGATTCCTTCACCTTGATTTGCAACTCTTATTTTTACCTTTTCATCTTCATAAAAAACTTTTAATTCAACCTCAGAATTTGAAACTGAATATTTCACCGCGTTGGATAATAAATTATTAATGATTATTGCTATTTTTTCGATATCACAATATAAATAGCACTCATTGATAGTATAGGATAGTTTGAGAAGAACCTTTTTTTCATTCGCTAGTGGTTGAAAATTTATTAACCAGCGATTCAATTCGTTTTCAATATTATATGTTCCATAATGAAGTTCACTAAGTCCTTCTTCAGATTTCCGGAATTCCAATAATTTATTGATAGCCTGCTGTAAATTTTTTGCATTTCTCTTTATAAATTTTAGATCTTCTCGAGAATCCTTTTGATTTATTTTTTGCAGTAAATTTTCTATCGGAGCTAATATTAAGGTAAGTGGAGTTTTCAGTTCGTGCGAAAATCCAGTGAAAAATCGTAGTCTTTCTTCGTTTAATTTATGTTCTAGTTGATACCGTTTCTTTTCAAAAGCAATTGAATTTCTCAATTTTAGGCGTTCGCTGTAATATTTTGATATTAAAAAAATTATCAATATTAAAGTAAATAGATATAATATATATGCTGGCCAGGTACTCCAGAAAGGTGGGGTAATAATAATTCCTAGTTGAGCATTTCTAACTGCGTTTATGCCTGATTTACTTTTTACCATTAGTTGATAGTTTCCGGGAGGAACTTTCGTGAAATTTGCAGTGCCGGAACCACTGGCAGATAGCCATACATCATTATCCCTTTAATTTGTAGATAAGCTCTGTATTTTTAACAAATGGAAAACTCATACTATGAAAATCTATAGAAAAGGAATTTTCATTGTAATCTAAGCAGATCTCATTTTCGAAAAGCAAAGATTTATCAAGAATTGCATTTTTAGCTTTTTGGACATTTACTTTTTGATTTAATATTCTTAAGTTTTCAAAATATACTGAGACTTGAGAATCTTCCTGTAGTATTTTTGACGGATCAAAAAAGTTTAATCCATTGTTTCCGCCGATATATATTGTACCATCAGTACTTTTTGTAATTGCCCCTATATTGAACTCCCCATTTTGTAAGTTGGTCAGCGAAGAAATATTTACGACTTCTTTATTTTTTGTGTCATATCTATTAATACCTTTGAAAGTACTCAACCAAATATAGTTATCATTCTCTTTGGTCATTCCTACTATAGAATTATTGCTCAATCCATCTATTTCAGATATTCGTTGAAATTCGTTCGTTAAGGTATTTAAATGTACGAGCCCTTCATATCTTGTTCCCGCATAAATTTCATTATTCCCTATATATAGAACGCTAAATACTATATTACTGGGGAAAGGATATCCCTCGTCTTTTGAATATGTTGTAACACTTTTTTCTTTTACATTATATTTTTTAAGACCTGAACCGTATGTGGCTAACCATAAATTATCATTTTGATCTTGTGCTATATCCCTGATGTCTAATTTTTCAAGAACTTCTATGCGATTAAAAATCTTATTTTTTTCATCATATTTAAACAATCCTCCTCTATTGGTTCCTACCCAAATTTGTTTTTTATGATCCTCAAAAATAACTCTAACATCGCTACCTTCAGAAGGAGCTCCTTGAAGATAGTGCTCAAATTTTCCATTGTAATAGCAATTTAATCCTTCACGATAGGTGCCAATCCATAATCTTCCCTTCGAATCTTCAAGCAAAGATAAAATGTAATCGCTGCTCAAACTGTTTGTATTATTTTTCTTGGAATAATGCTTGTAATTATTCTGTTCTATATCATAATAATCCAGTCCTCCTCCATCGGTACCTATCCAAATATTTCCATTTTTTGCACTGGCAATTGCCCCAATACGATTATGACTAAGACTCCGATCAATACCATTTATATGTTTCCGGATGCCTACTATTTCTCCAGTTGTTTTCGTAAAGCTTATTCCCGTGGGTGTTCCTATCCACATATTCTCCTGTTTATCCAAAAAAAGAACAGACACCGTACGATTATTTATACTTTCGTAACCATCTGAAGGTAAATACCATTGTATTTTTAGTGATTGATTATTGATGAGTTCATCTGTATCTATCAGATTAAGACCTCCGTTACGGGTACCAACCCACATATATCCATTATGATCTTCTTGAAAAGATAATATATCACTATCGCTCAATCCATTTTCAGCATTTTTTCCTTTCTGAATTTTAAGAATTGAATCGTCATTTTTTATAATTACTATTCCGCGCCTTGTCCCAATCCAGATATTTTTTTTCCGATCTAGATACAATGTATTTATTGCTCCTAACTTTAGAAAATCAGTCTCTATCTCGTTAGAATTTAAATTGATTTTATTTAAACCATCATCAAATGTCGAGACAAATAAAAAGTTGTCACGTTGGAGTATTGATGACACTTCCCTGGATGATAATACCTGATTCAAAGAGCGGCTTGTACTCAGTAAATTATTTTCGAGTTGTAATTGTTGAACTCCACCACGGTATATTCCTAAATCTAGGATTTGCGAGTCAGTTTTTTTATGAAGTGCACTAATACTATTTCCTAATATATCAAACTGCTTGGTGTTCAATACGCTTATAGAATCATATTGGATATCATATATATTTAGTCCTCCATCAGTTCCCGCATATAGTTTATTTCCAACAATTTCGATACTTTGTATATAATTATTCGAAATGTAATCATAAAGATTTCCACTTTTAAAAATCTTAAAATTATTTCCATCGTATCTGTTTAAGCCATCATTGGTAGCTATCCATATATAACCTAGAGAATCCTGTTTAATATCATTGATCAGATTACTTGATAATCCATTTTCTGTTGTAATCGTATAGAAGTGAAAGGCAGGAGTATTTTGTGCATGAAATTTTTTAGGAATCAAAAATTGTATTATTAAGAAAATATAAAATAACAAAGTTTTCTGATTATTCATTTAGAATGGTAGTATTTTAATAATTTTTTAAAAATAGACGGCTAAAAGGATGAAATTAACAAAATTAGTCGATTAGCGCCTTGCTTAAAGTCAATTTGTGCCTCATAAAATCCCTTTAAAATTAGGAAAATTGTAACTATAAATAGTAGCGAAATCGTTTTCAATCTTTTTGCTACACAAAACTAACTATTATTTCACTATTAACTAAAATCACAGTATATGTTTAAATTTTTACTAAATCTGGGAAAGTCCAGGATCAACATGATGTTGATATTGCTGTTAACCAGTACTGCAATTTTTGCCCAGCAAATTGAAGTCTCAGGAAAGGTATTTGATGAAACTGGATTGCCTTTACCGGGTGCAACGGTAGTTGTAAAAAATACTTCGAATGGAACAGTAACCGATATGGATGGGAATTTTTCTTTAGAAGTAGATGATCCATCAAGTGCCATACTAGTAGTATCATTTGTAAGTTTTGAAACAAAGGAGATTCCTGTTGGTGATCAAAGTTCATTTGAGATAACACTATTAAGTGACACTGAAGCATTAAATGAAGTAGTTGTTGTAGGTTACGGGGGACAGAAAAGAGCTACACTTACAGGTTCAGTATCTGAGGTTGAAGGAGGAGATCTTGTGAAAAGTCCGCAGCCTAACCTTTCCAATTCATTTTCTGGAAGGATTTCTGGAGTAATTGCAAGCAATCGCGGGGGGGAGCCTGGTTATGATGATTCTAGTATCAGTATTCGAGGTTTAGCTACTACAGGTAATAATGATGTCCTCGTAGTAGTCGATGGAGTGCCAGGACAGGTAGGAGGCCTTTCGAGACTTTCTCCAGAAGAAATTGAAAGCGTAACCGTGCTAAAAGATGCCTCTGCAGCAATTTACGGAAGTCGTGCCGCTAATGGTGTTATTCTTATAACCACTAAAAGAGGAAAAACAAATTCAGCCCCTTCTGTATCTTACAAGTTTGATGTTGGTTTTTCATCTCCTACACGATTACCAGATATGGCTGATGCCTCTACATATGCGCAGATCAGAAATGAAATTGCCTATTACAATAGTCCTAATGATGGATTAAATCAAGTTTACTCTCCTGAAGAGATTAACCTATTCGCTAATGGGAGTGATCCATTAAATTATCCAAATACCGACTGGGCCAATGCAGCACTCAGAGATTATGCTACTCAAACTCAACATAACCTTAATGTGTCAGGTGGATCTGAAAAGGTAAATTATTTCTTTTCTTTAGGGAAAACATCTCAAGAAGGCTTATATAAAAATGGGGCTACCCAATATGATCAGTATAATGTTCGATCGAACTTAGATGTTGATATTTCTGATAGATTAAGCTTAGGCCTTTCGTTGTCCGGTAGAAAAGAAGATAGGCAATTCGCTACAGAAGGTGCTAATTACATATTTAGATCAATTTATAGAGCCTATCCAACAGTAGCTTCTATTTACCCTAATGGATATCCTTCAACCGGGATTGAAAATGCAAATCCGGTTATTATGGCTACTCCTGCGGGAGGAACAAATAATCAACCGAGATATATTTTTAATGGAATTCTTAAAGCCAAATATGAGTTACCATTTTTGGATGGTTTGTCGATAGACGGATTCTTTTCTGTAGATGAATTATCTAGTAGAATAAGAAATTTTAGAACACCTTATACGCTTTATAATTATAATAGAAATACAGAAGAATATAATCCTGTAGTTATTGGAGGTGGACCTGATCAACAAGGCTCTTTAGAAGAAGAACATTTTAGTCAATCTAAGACTGTGGGAAATATCAAGCTTAACTTTAAGAGAAGATTTGGTAGTCATAATATAGATGCATTCATTGGATACGAAAGGAGTGAAAACAAGGATCATACTTTAGGAGCTTCTAGAATTCATTTTCCAACCACTCAAACTCCGGAACTTTCTCAAGGTGGAGGGGCAGCGACTGACAGGGATAATTATGGTAGTAGTTATAATTTTACCAGAGAAAGTTTTCTTTCAAGAATTGCTTATAACTACAGCGAAAAATATCTTGCAGAATTTCAAATGCGTGTAGATGGATCTTCAATATTCCCAGAGGGAAATCGATATGGGGTTTTCCCATCTATATCTGCAGGTTACCGAATAACACAGGAAGATTGGTTTAATGTGGACTTCTTTGATGATCTTAAAATTAGAGCTTCCTATGGAATTTTGGGGAACGATAATGTAGGACAGTTCCAATATTTTGATAATTATGCGATCAATAATAATTATGTAGTTGGTGGAGAGGTCGTGACCGGTATAGATCTAATAAGACTGGCCAATCCAAATATTACCTGGGAAGTTGCGAGAAAGACCGACCTTGGACTGAATTTTAAATGGCTGGATCATTTCAATACAGAGTTTATTTATTTTACTCAGGATCGAACCGATATACTTATCAATCGAAATGCTTCTATTCCAGCAATTACAGGTATTGTGAATCCTTATGGTGGAGATCCTTTAGTACCATCTGAAAATATCGGAGAAGTTAAGAGTCATGGTTTTGAAGCTGTTATCGGTTATGATTTGAAATCTGAAGGTGATTTTAACTTCGGAGTGCAGGGAAATTTTACGTATGCAAAGAATGAAATTGGATTTATTGACGAAGCACCAGGGGTTTTGGATTATCAAAGACAAACAGGACGTCCACTTAATACCTATCTTTTGTATAATGCTATAGGTATTTTCAGAACTGAAGAAGATCTGAATAATTACCCACATGTTGAGGGAGCTAGATTAGGTGATTTAATCTACGAGGATTATGATAATGACGGAGAAATTACTCCAGACGATATGTATAGAAGTGAGTATGGAAATATCCCTCAGATAACATTCGGTCTTGTTCTGGATGCTACTTATAAGAATTTTGATTTCTCAGCAGTTTTTGCTGGCCAGGGTCAAGTAAGGCAATACGTACTTCCAGAATCGGGAACTGTTGGAAACTTTTATAGTAGTTGGGCGAATAATAGATGGTCACCTGAGAATCCAGATGGTAGTTACCCAAGAGTAAGCGAGCGTGCATCATCAGCAGTAAGCGGGGGTAGATTTCGAAATGATTTCTGGCTACGAAATACAGCCTTTGTCCGTCTTAAAAATGTTCAGTTAGGATACACGCTTCCGACGATGTGGACTGATAAATTAGCTATTGGAAATGCTAGGATATATGCTAGCGCTTTTAATCTCTTTACTTTAACAGAAGTAGAAGATTTTGATCCTGAAGGAAGTAGCGAAAGTGGCCAGTTTTATCCACAACAAAGGATTATTAATCTAGGAATTAATGTTCAGTTTTAAAAAAAGGAAATATGAAATTTAATATTATATATACAAAAATACTGTTATTCTCTCTTTTCGGAAGTCTTATTTTGGTTGGATGTCAAGAAGACTATTTAGAGGTAACCCCGACTGATCGCGTGTCTGATGCGGCGATCCTAAATGATTCAACTTTATTTGAAGCCTATGTGATCAATAGATACTTGGGAGTTCGATTGACAGATAAAGAGGGCGATGGAAGTCGACCTGGCTTTGGAAGGGGCTTTGAATATGCAATGTGGAGTTCTTTGACTGATGAATCTATTTATAACAATGATGATAACACCTGGCTAATACAGCAGGGGCAGTTAGCTCCTGAAAATACGGGTATTGCTGGAACAATTTGGGGACGAAGCTATCGTAGTATTAGAGAAGTTAATTATGCCCTAAATAATATAGATAATTTGGCAATGAGCGACTCAAAAAAAGAAGTGCTCACAGCGGAGCTAAAATTTATAAGAGCCTATAGATATCATGATCTTATTAGAAATTACGGAGAAGTAGTACTGATGGAAGATCGTGTAGTAGAACTTGGAGACGATTTAACTGATCCTAGTTTGTTTGAAAAAAGCACAATATCAGAAAGCTTAACATATACTATCAATGAATTGAATGAAGCAATCAATGCTTTACCAGAAAATCATTCAAATAACTGGCAGGAAGGTAGAGCTACTAAAGGTGCGGCTATGGCCCTTAAAGCTAGATTGTTACTATATGCGGCCAGTCCTTTATACAATGGAGAAACCAATGATGCTCAAAAATGGGCAGATGCAGCAAATGCTGCTCAGGAAGTAATGGATCTTGGTTTATATAGTTTATATCCTGATTACCAACAACTTTTTCTTGAATCTGCAGGAAATAGCGAGATAATATTTGCCCGATACTACAATCTTAATGCATTACACACTGCTCTAGAAATTGCTAATGGTCCTAACGGCTATGGAGGCTGGGGTGGTAATGTACCATTACAAAATTTAGTGGATGATTATGAAATGGCAGATGGATCTGAATTTGATTGGAATAACGAATCTCATGCAGAGGAGCCTTACCAGAACAGGGATCCAAGATTTTATCAAACCATATTATATAATGGAGCTGAATATCGAGGAAGGGAAGTAGAAACATTTGTACCCAATGGTTTGGATAGTCCAGATGGTCCTTCCAACTGGAATACCAGTAAATCAGGTTACTATTTGAGAAAATTTATCGATGAAGATCTTCCAATCATTAATCCATGGGGAGTTGCCGGAACACAGGACTGGATTTATATTAGATATGGTGAAATTTTACTGAATTACGCTGAAGCGCAAAATGAAGCAGTCGGTCCAGATGAATCCGTTTATAATGCCCTAAACCTTATTCGGTCTAGAGCCGGTATGCCGAATTTGGAGAGTGGACTAAGTCAAAGTGAGATGCGCGAAAAGATTCGTCACGAAAGAAGAATTGAACTAGCCTTTGAGGAGCACAGATATTATGATGTAAGACGATGGAGGATTGCAGATGAGGTCGAAAATCAACCTGCTCAGGGAATGAGAATTACCAGAACAAACGGAGATTTTAATTACAATACTTTCATCGCACTCGACGGAAAAAGTTTTAATGAGAGAAATTACTGGTTACCTATTCCAAGAAGTGAAATATTAGCTTCAAATAACCAGATAGAACAAAATCCAGGTTATTAATACAATCAAAACCATATTGTCTTCGGGCAATATGGTTTTTAATATTCCATCACTTTGAATCTGAATTTTATTCCTAATAATTCTGGATTACCTACTACCTCTGTAAAAATTTTTATTAAGTATAACCACTTAGGTTCTTTCGCGGAAACACTATAATATTCAATTGATGAAAAAAAACTTTCAATCTTTCTTTTTCCTACTTACGCTGCATTTGTTCTTTATTTCCTGCCAACAGGAAAATAATGATAAAAAAAAAGGAACTACAGAGGAAAAGACTAAGCTCACATCGATAAGCATTGAAGATGAGGTAGTTTTTCAGACTATCGACAATTTTGGAGCATCTGATGCTTGGAGCATGCAGCATATCGGGAATTGGCCAACTCATAAAAAACAAAAAATAGCACAGCTCCTTTTTAGTCAGGAGTTGGATAAAAATAATAATCCATTAGGAATCGGTCTTTCCTTATGGAGATTTAACCTAGGGGCAGGAAGTGCACAACAGGGAGCTGATAGTGGTATAGCCGATGAGTGGAGAAGAGCAGATTCTTTTTTACAATTGGATGGAACCTATTCCTGGCAACGCCAATCTGGACAAGTGTGGTTTGCAAAGGCAGCCAAAGCTTACGAAGTAGATCAATTGCTGGTATTTCTAAATAGTCCCCATGTAAATTTCACGAGAAATAATAAGGCATTTAGTGCAAGTGGTGATCAATCTAACTTAGCAGTAGTTAACTATAAAAAGTTCGCAGACTATCTAAGCCATAGTATAAAAGGTATGGAAAATTTAGGTCTTAGCGTAGATATTATAAGTCCTTTTAATGAACCGCAATGGGATTGGGCTGATGGGGGGCAGGAAGGCACTCCTTTCTGGAATGAAGAAATAGCCGAGATTACAAGACTAATTAATAAGAGTTTTATTCAAAATAATATTGAAACAAAAATTGATCTTCCGGAAACTGCACAGCTTAACTATTTAGTGGAAGACGATAATAAATCCGGAAGAGGTACCCAACTTGACTATTTCTTTAACGAAAATTCAGCGGGCTATATTGGTGATCTGGAGCATTTAGGCAAGGTGATATCTGGACATAGTTATTTTACCACTTCTCCTACATCTAAATTAGTTGGAGAACGAAAGAAACTGAATCAGGCTCTGAAAGATTTTAAGAATTTAAAATTCTGGATGTCTGAGTATTGTATTCTTGGTGATAATAATGGAGAAATTGAAGGAAACAGTAAAGATTTGAGTATTGAGCCCGCGCTCTATATGGCCAAAGTGATACATCATGATTTAAGTATTGCTAATGCTTCGGCCTGGCACTGGTGGACGGCAGTATCGGTTTATGACTATAAAGATGGATTAATTTATGCTGATAAGAATAAAAAAGACGGCAATTTTGAAGAGAGTAAGATGCTATGGGCCCTAGGAAATTATAGTCGTTTTATTAGGCCTGGAGCCAAACGTATTCAAATAAATACAGAAGAGCAACTACCTGAAGAAATTTTAATTTCAGGTTTTCGTTCTCCGGACAATCAGGAAAATGTCTTAGTCATTATAAACCCCTTGAATAGAAAGATCCAAGTTCAATTTAAAAATAATGAAAAGCTCCTGACACCCAGATCATCCTATGTGACTTCCAGTGCTAAAAACTTAGCATCGGTAGAATATGGTACTAAAATCTCATTGACCGAAAAATCTATTACCACTTTAATCTTTTCAAAATAATATGACAACATCTTTTTCAAAAAGGCTTTTGAATTGGCAAAAGATTCTTCTTTTGTTTGTGATAAGCTTTCCGTTGGCGATAAGTGCTCAAGAAAATAATAAGCTACTGTTTAATGACTCCTGGCAATTCCATATGGGAGAGTTAACGAATAAAAGTGATGCAAACTGGAAAAATGTATCAATTCCACATGATTGGAGTATTCAAAGCGATTTCGATTCGCGGTGGGCCAGTGGAACGGGTTTTCTCCCTGGTGGGATAGCCTATTATAAGAAAAGCTTTGATGTTCAGAATTATTCTCCAAATAAAAAATATAGTATATACTTCGATGGTGTTTATAAAAATAGTGAAGTTTGGATAAACGGTCATTTTTTAGGTAAAAGGCCTAATGGATTCATTCCTTTTCAGTATGATCTAACGCCCTATTTGAAAGAAAAAGAAAATGAAATACTTGTAAAGTGTGATCATACGGATTATGCAGACAGTAGGTATTATACCGGTTCTGGGATATTTAGGAATGTTTATTTAATTCAACAAAATCCAATTCATTTTTCTCAATGGGGTGTATTTGTAACAACCCCCAAAATTGAAAAGGATGAGGCGGAAATCAATATTCAGTTAGAAATTGAAAATTTAACTGATCAGGTATCAGGCTCAGATATCATTACCAGTATAAGAAATGACAAAGGCGAAAAAGTAGCTACCGGCACTTTCAGTTTACAATTATATCCAAATAGGGAAAATTATATCGAATTGCATTTAAAAATCGATAACCCTGAATTGTGGGAACCAAATGCCCCTAATCTTTACGATCTAGATGTACGTATAGAGGTAGACGGAAAATTGATGGAGCTATGGAGCGATAAAATAGGAATAAGAGATTTTAAGTTTGATGCTAACAAAGGCTTCTTTTTAAATGGAAAGAATATGCTTATCAAAGGGGTTTGTATCCATCATGATGCGGGAGCATTAGGAGCTGCAGTTCCTAAAAAAGTTTGGAAAGAACGATTAAAAACTCTTAAAGAACTTGGTGCAAATGCTATTAGAATGAGCCATTATCCGCATCAGGATTATCTTTATGATCTGGCTGATGAAATGGGTTTTCTGGTTCAGGACGAAGCTTTCGATGAATGGGAGTTTGGCAAAAATAAATGGATTGAAGGTTGGAATGTAGGAACCCCTGGTAAAGACGGCTCTCATAAAGATTTTGAGAAATGGGGCGCCATAGATGTAGAAGATATGGTTAGGCGAAACAGGAATCATCCTTCTATCATCATGTGGAGTATAGGCAACGAAATTGATTACCCCAATGACCCTTATACCCATCCTATTTTGGATGAAGGTCGAAATCCACAAATCTATGGTAAAGGACATATGCCTGATCATCCCCCGGTAGATCAACTAGGTAAGATTGCAAATGAGCTTAGTATGGCTGCTAAAAAATTTGATACCACGAGGCCAATTACTGCAGCTCTCGCCGGAGTAACGATGTCTAACTTCACGGCCTATCCTGAAATTCTGGATATTGTGGGATATAATTATCAGGAATTTAGATATGACGAAGATCATGCAAAATATCCGAATAGAATTATTTACGGAAGTGAAAATGGGGATGCACTTAGTGCCTGGAATGCTGTAAAAGACAATGATTTTATTGCTTCTCAATTTCTATGGACGGCATTTGATTTCATTGGAGAAGCCGGAAAGTGGCCTTATAGAAGTAGTGGCGCCGGAATCATTGATCTTGCAGGAAAACCAAAACCGGACTTTTATTTTAGAAAAAGTTTATGGAGTGATGCTCCTTTAGTTTTTATTGGAATTGCGGATAATGAAGAGGATGTGACAAAGCGTCGTCATATTTCCACTACCTGGAGTGGCGCTGAAAATCATCTAAAATATGTAAGCGCATACACTAATGCTGATACGGTTGAACTTTTCTTAAATAATAAATCACTAGGAAAGAAGAAAGGAGAATACGATGGAAATATGATATTCTGGAAGGTTCCTTTTAAAAGCGGAGAGTTATTACTTAAAGGTTATAACAAGCAGGGAAAGGAAGTTGCTACACATAAACTAAGAACACCAGAATCAATAACAGACTTTAAACTCATTTATAACAAGGAAAATGTTGATAATATCCTTATTGTAGATATTGAATTGATAGATAAAAACGGATCTCTCATCATTAATGATGATCGCTCGGTGACTTTTAAAGTACCTACAGGTATAAAAGTGCTGGGATTAGAAAGCGGAGACTTAAAAAGTCATGAAGACTACCAAAGCAATCAACGAATTACTTATCAGGGAAAATTGCGAGCATATCTTAAGCTTTCAGAAAGCATTCAACAGAAGGATGTTTCAATAACTGTTAAGGTACAAGGAATGGATGAAAAAAAAATTAGCCTATAATAAATAGAAATTTGAAGTTATGAAAAAGACTTTTTTTAGCCTTCTTAGTTTGCTGTTTTTTACCGCATCATACGCACAGCAAAACGAGTGGGAAGACCCAACTACAATAGACCGTAATAAGCTTGAAGGGCACAGTGATTTTGTATTGTACACTTCAGCAAAAAAAGCATTACAAAACGATCCAACAGCATCCAATCTTTACCAAAGTCTTAATGGTACCTGGAAGTTTAATGTGGTGCAACATCCCAGCGAGCGTCCAAAAGATTTTTATTCAGAATCTTTAAACGACAGTAATTGGGATGATATTAAAGTACCTTCCAATTGGGAATTAGAAGGTTTCGATCTTCCAATTTATACCAATGTTACCTATCCGCATCCTAAAAATCCTCCATATATCGGATTTCCTTCCGAAGAAAAAACAGAAAGTGGAGAAAACATCAATAAAAACGCTAAAGATGGCGATGAAGAAATTTACAATCCGGTAGGTTCTTACCGCAGAACATTTAGCGTTCCAGAAGCTTGGGAAGATCATGAAATTATCCTTCGTTTTGGTTCCATTTCGGGGTATGCAAGAATCTTTGTAAATGGAGAAGAAGCAGGAATGACCAAAGCTTCTAAAACTCCGGCTGAATTTGATATCACCAATTTACTGACAGAAGGCGACAATCTTTTGGCCGTGCAGATCTTTAGATGGCACGATGGTAGTTATTTAGAAGATCAGGATTTTTGGCGCTTAAGTGGTTTAGAACGTGATGTGTATTTACAGGCGGTTCCTAAAACAACGATCTGGGATTATTTTGTGACCAGTGGTTTAAGCGAGGATTATCAGGATGGAGAACTAAACGTGAATGTACAGCTGAAGGAATTTGATAAAGGAAGCATCAAAAAACCAAAAGTGAAATTTGCTTTAATGGATCCTTCTGGAAAAGAAGTATATACAGAAACTAAAGCTTTAGATAAAAATGCAACGGAAGTAAGCTTCAGCAAAACGCTTGCTGAGGTTGAACAATGGAGCAATGAATTTCCAAATTTGTACAAATACAGCATTAGTCTGTTAGACAAAAAAGATAACGAGATTGCCGCTATTGCGGGAAGAACTGGTTTCCGTGAAGTGGAGATCAAAAATGCACAATTAATGGTAAATGGAGAACCAATTACTGTTAATGGTGTGAACTTACATGAACATCATCCCGATAAAGGGCACACGCCAGATCGTGAAATGATGCGTAAGGATATCGAGGTGATGCAAAAGAATAATATCAATGCGATACGTATGAGTCATTATCCTCACGATTCTTATATCTACGAACTTGCCGATGAATACGGAATGTACGTGGTCGATGAAGCTAATATCGAAACTCATGCGATGGGCGCCGAATGGCAGGGGAATTTCGATAAATCAAAGCACCCGGCCTATCTCGAAGATTGGGCACCTGCACATTTAGATCGTATTAAAAGAATGGTAGAATTCCACAAAAATCATCCTTCGATCATTGTATGGTCTTTAGGAAACGAAAGTGGAAACGGACCTGTTTTTTACGATGCTTACGATTGGATCAAAGAACGTGATACTACACGTAAAGTTCAGTTTGAGCAGGCGGGTGAGAATCGCAATACAGATATCGTTTGCCCTATGTATCCTGGCATGAATTACATGAAAGAATATGCAGAGGATGATACCAAAGAACGTCCCTTTATCATGTGTGAATATTCTCATGCAATGGGAAATAGTAACGGAAACTTCCAGGAATACTGGGATATTATTGGACTTGCAACAAAAAACTGGACAAATAGTTGAATGACTACGCTGCTAGTTTAAGGTTATACATGTCTAATTCAAATTCTCTTATAGTTCTATTTCCTAAAAAGGAATGTCTTCTTCTATTATTATACCAAGTTTCTATCCATCCAAAGATGGATAACTCCGCTTCAGATCTCAACTTATAATTGTGCCTATAAACCCATTCTACCTTTAATGATTTAAAGAACGATTCAGCAATGGCATTATCCCAGCAATTACCTTTTCTGCTCATAGATTGGTTTACTAAGCCATTGTAACTTTTAATTAATGAGGTAAACTTATGGCTGGCATATTGTATACCTCGGTCGGAATGAAAAATTAAAGACTGGGTTAAAGTAGTTTTCTTTATAGCCATATGCCAAGCCTTAATAATAGTGTCTTCTGTACTTAGATTATCGCTTAGAGCCCATCCAACAACTTTGCGGTTAAACAAATCAATAATGACAGTAAGGTATAACCAGCCCTGTTTGGTTTTGATATAGGTTATATCGCTTACCCAAACTTGATCCTGTCGGCTTACTTCAAAGTTTTGGTTTAATAAATTAGGAGCTATGGGGTAATTATGTTGACTATATGTGGTTGCTTTAAACTTACGTTTTCGTTTTGCAAACAAATAATTAGCACTCATAATACGTGCAACTCTAGGCTTTGATATTTTATAGCCTAATGTCTCTAGTTCTGTTTTTATTCTAGGTGAACCATAGCTTTGAAAGCTATCTTTAAATATAGATTTAATAAGCCCAGTTACCTTTTGATTTTCTAACCATAATTTACTTGGTCCCGATTGTAACCAATGGTAATAGCCACTTTTGCTTACTTTCAATATTTTACACATCGTCTCGACAGGAAATCTCATAAGGTGTTGTTTTATAAACCTGTATTTTTCTTGTCGCTCGCGGAGAAGATGCTGATGGCCTTTTTTAAGATGTCTCGTTCTAACTCGGCTTCTTTTAATGCCTTTTTTAATCGGGCTATCTCTTTTTCTTCATCGGTCATTTTAGGATTACCACGGCCAGGGAAACTGTTGTTACCGTAATCTTTTAACTCTCTACGCCAACGGTAAAGTACAGATGGAAATATATCCAAGTCTTCACATACTTGTTTTACATTGCCTTTAGCATAACTTAACTCGACTGCTTTTTGTTTAAATTCTAAGGTGTAATGTTTAGATTTTCTTCTCATAATTGCTAAGGTAATAACTAGCAAAAATATTCTCTCAACTTAGTGTCCGGTCTAATGTAGTAATTCCATATCGATAATAGTGATCATATGCAAGGTGGTTTTATCTGGGATTGGGTAGACCAGGGACTGCGTGCCGAAACTGAAGACGGTAAAGAATTTTGGGCTTATGGTGGCGATCTAGGCGCCGGCCATCTGCAAAACGATCAAAACTTTAATGCTAACGGATTGGTAAGTGCAGATCGTAAGGTACACCCGGCTTTAAAAGAAGTAAAAAAAGTATATCAAAACATCAAATTTGAGCTTGATGGAACTTCTATTGTAGTCACCAATAAATTCGATTTTACGAATCTTGAAGATTTCGATTTTAAATGGGAATTACTTGGCGATGGTGAAGTTGTAAAAACCGGAAAATTCACCGTAGATGTAGCGCCAAACGCAACTAAATCCGTTAGTATTTCGTTGCCAGAATTGGGTGACAAAGAATATTTTTTAAGCGTTTATGGCTATACTAAAAAAGCCAAGGCGATGGTTCCTGCCAATCACGAAATTGCCAGAGCACAATTTAAAGTAGGAGAAAATACATTTTTTGCTACTGCTGAAGGGGAAACTTCAGGAAAACTTAAGGTGAAAAAGCAAGGAAATGAACTTCAGTTTTCAAATGACATGATCGAAGGTGTTTTTAATACGGAAACCGGAAGTTTTGAAGCTTATCATTTAAAAGGAGCTGAAGCATCACCAATTTCGGTATTTCCACAGCCTTATTTTTGGAGAGCGCCAACCGATAATGATTTTGGAAACGGCATGCCACAACGCTTAAAAGCATGGAAAGAGGCGACCAATAATGCTGAAGTGACTAATGTGGATGTTGCTAAAAAATCGAAAGAAGGTCAGTTAATTACCGTAACGTATCAGCTTGCTGGTGTAGACGTGCCTTATACCGTGGAATATCTTATAGAAAATAACGGGAATATTAAAGTCACTGCTACTTTAGATAGTGAAAAAGACCTGCCTGAACTTCCACGTTTTGGAATGCGAATGATCCTTCCGGGGGACTATGAAAACCTTGAATATTATGGTCGTGGTCCCTGGGAAAATTATTCCGATAGAAATACTTCAGCCTTTATGGGAATCTATGAAGATAAAGTAGAAAACCAGTTTGTGTGGGAATATATCCGTCCGCAGGAAGCCGGTTATAAAACCGATGCACGATGGATTCAGCTTGAAAATAAAATGGGTGGTGGCTTAAAGATTGTTGGTGAGCAGCCATTAGGATTTAGTGCATTAAATGTTGCTACGGAAGATTTAGATCCGGGAGAAAATAAAGCACAACGTCACCCAACCGATATTCCTATTCAGGATAAGGTATTTTTACATGTAGATTTTAAACAACGTGGTCTTGGTGGTGATGATTCCTGGGGACGTTACCCGCATAGACAATATCGTTTAGAAGACAATAAATACAGCTATTCGTACACTATTTCTTTGCTGAAATAGAATGTCGAAATTGTATAATCTAAGAACAGATTTTTTCAAAAAGATTTTAATCAAAATTTCAATAAAATGACATACATCTTTAAAAAATCAATTGGAGCACTTCTATTGATTTTAGTGTCTTTATTAATGAGTTGTTCTGAAAAAAATAAAAATGACATTGTTTTACAAGATCCGCTTATCAATGGTGATTTTGCTGATCCATCGATCGTAGAACACAATGGTAAATATTATATCTACGCCACGATAGATCCCTGGGGAGCTGAGGAACTTGGAGTTTTAGAATCAGATGACTTCGTGCATTGGGAGCAAAAGCATATTAACTGGCCAACAAAAGAACTTTGTACCAGTGAAACTTCTAATTCAAGTAATGTTTGGGCACCTTCAGTAATTGAAGGGAAAGATGGTAAGTTTTATATGTATGTGTCTGTAGGAAGTGAAGTTTGGGCTGGTGTAAGTGAACATCCTTTAGGCCCCTGGAAGAATGCTAAAAGTGATAATTCGCCACTTATCAAAGGCAACATGTTTCCTGAATATCATATGATCGATGCTGAAGTTTTTATAGACGATGATAAACAAGTGTATTTATATTGGGGATCTGGTCTAGATTGGGTAAACGGGCATTGTTTTGTGGTTCCGTTAAAAGACGATATGATTTCTTTTGATGAAGCCGAAATAAAAGATATTACCCCACCAAATTATTTTGAAGCACCATTTATGGTTAAAAAAGGCGGAACTTATTTTTTAATGTATTCAGATGGGAAATGCACTACAGAAACCTATAAAGTGAGATACGCTAAGGCTAATAATCCATTTGGACCATTTTCTGAAGGTGAAAATAGTCCGGTTTTAACAACTTCTAAAGATAGATCAACTTTAGGGCCAGGCCATCATAGCATATTTACTGAAGGCGGTCAGGATTATATTTTATACCATCGCATAACCAATAATAGTGATCAATTGTATAGAGAGTTGGCTATTGATAGTCTTAATTTTTCGAAAGGTGAAATAGAAGTGGTGAAACCTTTAAAAACAATGATGCATTTAAATGAGAATTAATTTTAATACGTTGATAGCATTATTTTAAATTTATTGATACTATTTCGAAGCAAAATAGTTTACTATCTTTACCAAGACGAATCAAATGAATTCAATTTTAAAGTTCACAGATCGTCAACATGAAAAATAGACACTAGTATTTATAGGGCTTCCCAGACATCGGTGAATCCTGCCGAGGTCACTTTTAAAGAAGACGAATGATAAAAAACCCTGCAAGTTGCAGGGTTTTTTATTTTGAGTATTCTAATAATAATTAGATTCAATTTTAAGTATTTATAGCTAATAATATTCGCTAAATTTAGCTAGATACTTTAACGATGATCTTTCCTAGTTGTTGATTAGACTCCATGTATTTATGGGCTTCTACAATATCTTCAAAATCAAATGTCTTATCGATAGTCGGAGTAAGTTTTCCTTTTTCTAAGGCCTCGAATATAAATTGTTTTGCAGGTTTTAGTTCTTCAGGATTTGTTGTGATATCCATTAAAATATAACCCTGTAATGTTAACCTTTTTTGAAGCATCTGTCCAAACGGAAATTTTGCTGATTCACTAGATAAAGAGCCGTATTCAATAATTCGGCCAAGAGGTGCAGCGGCCTTAGTCAATGTTTCGATAATAGGTCCACTAATTGGATCGAAAATAATGTTTGCACCTTTTTCGTTAGTGATTTCCATTACACGATCTACAAGGTCTTCCTCCTCAGTAACGATCACGTGGTCTGCACCGGCGTTTAATAATTGTTGTTTTTTAGTTCGTTTTCTAGTCGTTGCGATAGCAATTCCACCTTTTAGTTTGGTGATTTCAATGGCTGCAAAGCCTACGCTACTACTCGCCGCGGTTATAAGTACCGCATCATCTTTTTTGATCTTTCCATTTGTAACGATTCCACCGTAGGCCGTGATAAATGGCATCCATATTGCTGTGGCTTCTTCGCTTGTCAGGTTTTTGGGATAATTGCTCACGGCATGCTCTGGCACGATTGCGGTTTCTCCATAAACACCGTAATCATTCATCGAAAATGAAGGAATGGTGCTTACCTTATCTCCAATTTCTACAGAAGTTACTTTATTACCAACGGCTTCTACGACACCGCTGGCTTCATAGCCAATTAGCGATGGAAAATTGGGAGTTTCTAAATATGCTCCACTTCTAAAAGCGACTTCTGCACGGTTTAAACCTATTGCGTCCACTTTTATACGAACTTCATTTTCTGAAGGTTCTGGTAGATCTACTTCTTCAATTTTTAAAACTTCAGCTGTGCCGGTTTCGTAAAATTTTACAATCCTTGTTCTTTTCTTCTCAATATTCATAACTCAATTTTTTTTTTAATCTCAGAAATTATAAACTTCAGAACAAATAGTTTCACATATATAACATAACCTTTAGAAGTCGTTTAGAGTTTGGTAGTAGCGTTTCAAGCTAAGCGTATGTTTTTACCTCATAAATTATAATATAGTTTACAAACTTTGTAATACAATTAACCCTGCAATTTTCATTAAGCTCCAATTTGTAGTTAGCTTTGGAAAGATGAGATTTTAAAAAGTTTTTAAACTTAGAAAAGCTTCTCTTATTTTTTAATAAACCAACATCTTAGGTAAAGTATGAACTATGGAGAAAATCTTAATATTAGGAGCCTCGGGAGCATTAGGAGAATATATCTTAAAAGAGTGTTATTCCAGAAATTTGAAAATCCGTGTCCTCACACATTCTAAAGAAGGCCATCAGAAAGTACGCTCATATACCGATGATATTTGGTGTGCAAATGCCCAGGAAGATCTTACGAAGATAAAGGGGATTACAAAAGGTGTAGATTATGTAATTTCTGCCTTAGGAAAATCTGTAAGTCTTTTTAGTCCAGGGCCAAACTCATTTTTCGAAATAGATTATAAGGCTAATGTGAATATACTTCAAGAGGCAAAGGAAAATGGTGTAAAGCGATTTTTTTACATATCTATGAAAGGAGCTGAAGAAGCTTCAGAATATACTATACCCGGCATTCATAAACTTATGGAAGATGCACTAAAGGAGTCTGGTATAAATTATAGTATAGTTAGGCCTGTTGGATTTTATTCGGGTTTGAATGATCTCGTAATTATGGCTAAGCGTAAGGTAATTCCCTTAATTGGTGATGGTGATGCCAGAACAAATAGTATTTTTCATGGGGATCTTGCTAATTATATTATGACTGAATTCCTAAATCTACCTGAACTGAAAGAAGTAGGCGGTCCTCAAATTCATACCCGTATGGAAATGGCTAAGATGATCCAGAAAAAAATTGGAGGTGAAATTATTAAAATTCCAAAATCCATAGCTAAGCATGGAAGCAAATTGCCTAAGCTACTTCAATTAGATGAAATTAGTGATAAGCTAGCCTATTTTCGATATATCATGAGCCACGATATGATTGCTGAAGAGCATGGCAAAATGAGTTTTGAAACCTATTTGGATCAAATAGATACTGAAGACATCAAATAATTTTAGGTATGGGGCAAGATAAGATTGAAGAAAAGTATGATGCAGTAATTGTGGGTAGTGGCGCTAACGGAATTTCTGCAGCGATTCATTTACAACAAAAGGGGCTAAAAACACTTATTCTGGAGAAGAATTCTGATCCTGGCGGAGCAACCAGAAGTGGGCAGTTAACGCTGCCGGGATATGTTCATGATATAGGATCTGCAGTCTTGCCCATGTCCTATAGTTCGCCTTTTTTTCAAACACTTCCTCTAGAAAAATATGGGTTGGAATGGATATTTCCAGAAATTGCTTTTGCGCAAACTTTAGAAAATGGAGAAGCGGTAGGTTGTTATCGGGATATTTCTAAAACAGCTGCTAATCTGGGAAAGGATAAAGAAGCTTATGAAGATTTAATGAATCCTTTAGTATCAAATTGGGCAAAAATTGATGAAGATATTTTATCGCCTTTTGGCATACCTTCACATCCTCTTCAGTTTTTAAAATTTGGGATTAAGGCTATTCTTCCGGCAAAAACCCTAGTAAATCATTATTTTAAGGAAGATAAAGCGAAATCTTTATTTTATGGTGCCGCGGCACATTCAACTTTACCACTTACAAATTTAGCTTCCTCGTCATTTGGATTGGTATTAAGCATCATGGCGCATATTAATGGCTGGCCTTTTCCCAAGCATGGAGCTTCAGCAATAATTAAAGCATTGTTAGCTTATTATGAAGATCTCGGCGGAAAAATTCACTGTAATTATACTGTAAAAGATGCAAAGAATATTCCCAATTCTAAGATTCAGTTATTCGATTTAACTCCAAGACAGTTGTTGAAAATAGAAGGCCTAAACTTAGGCAACACCTATCAAAAAAGACTTTCTAAATTTACTTATGGATCTGGAGTTTTTAAAATTGACTGGGCCTTAAACCATCCTATACCTTTTAATAGTGCTATATGTAGGCGAGCAGGGACAGTTCATATTGGTTATGGAAGTGAAGAAATAGAGCATTCTGAAGCCTTATCTGCTAAAGGAAAAATTGCTGAACATCCATATATTCTACTTGTTCAACCCAGTATTTTTGACAGTAGCCGAGCGCCAGAGGAAAAACATACCGCCTGGGCATATTGCCATGTACCTAACGGAAGTACATTTGATTGTACTAAAATAATTGAAGATCAAATTGAAAAAGCAGCTCCAGGTTTTAAAAAAAGTATTCTGAAAAGATCTACTATGAATACAAGCGATTTAGAGGTTTTTAATCCAAATTTGGTTGGAGGAGATATTAATGGCGGAAGACAGGATATCACTCAATTATTCACAAGACCTATAGCAAAAATATCTCCGTATAAAACCTCCAACAATAATATTTATTTGTGTTCTTCTTCTACACCACCTGGAGGCGGAGTGCATGGTATGGCTGGGTTTAATGCCGCCAAACAAGCCTTTAAGGATCACTTTTAAATAAATAATGAATATTATTTTTCTTCCAATTTATATTTTCCATTACTCTTTGGTTTCTCTTAAACTCTGTTAGAGAAATGCGATTGTTTTGTTAAACGATGAATAACGATGCAAATGTGGCAATAAAGCACATTTGTACCTCTTAGATTTGATACCTTTTAAAAACCTAATCCATAACCAAAATATGATGAGTGAGGAAAAGAAAGAAACAGGAAAAAGTAAAGATCTTAAGGCCAACACTAAAGATGCATCGGGCAAAACGATGACCACTAACCAGGGAGTCAAGGTTAACGATACCAATAATTCTTTGAAAGCCGGGGAGCGTGGAGCATCATTGTTAGAAGATTTTATTTTAAGAGAAAAAATCACACATTTTGACCATGAGCGAATTCCAGAGCGTATCGTTCATGCCAGAGGAAGTGGTGCACATGGTGTGTTTGAATTATACGAAAGCCTCGAGGATTATACCAAGGCGGGTATATTTACCGATACTAATCGAAAAACGCCAGTATTTGTTCGATTTTCAACAGTAGCCGGGAATAAAGGATCTGCCGATCTAGCCAGAGATGTTCGTGGTTTTGCTACGAAATTTTATACCGAGGAAGGTATTTTCGATTTGGTTGGTAATAATATGCCTATCTTCTTTATTCAGGATGCCATGAAATTTCCGGATTTGATTCATGCAGTAAAACCAGAACCAGATCGTGATATTCCGCAGGCTGCCTCAGCCCACGATACCTTTTATGATTTTGTGTCTCATACTACTGAAACACTACATAATCATATATGGGTGATGAGCGATCGCGCCATTCCCAGAAGTTTTAGAATGATGGAAGGTTTTGGGATTCATACCTTTCGATTAGTAAATGCAGAAGGAAAGTCACATTTCGTGAAATTTCACTGGAAGCCTTTATTAGGGACGCATTCTATTACCTGGGATGAAGCGGTAAAAATTCACGGTGCAGATACCGATTTTCATCGTAGAGATTTGTGGGAAGCTATCGATGCCGGTCAATTTCCTGAATGGGAGTTAGGGCTACAAATTATTCCTGAAGAGGATGAGCACAAATTCGATTTTGATATTTTAGATCCTACCAAGCTTATTCCTGAAGAAATGGTTCCGGTACAGCGTGTTGGAAAAATGACATTAAATCGAAATCCTGATAATTTCTTTGCAGAAACAGAACAGGTGGCCTTTCATCCGGGACATGTGGTTCCTGGGATTGATTTTACCAACGATCCGCTATTACAAGGAAGATTGTTTAGCTATACCGATACGCAACTCTCACGTCTAGGAAGTCCTAATTTTCATGAAATCCCTATCAACCGTCCTATAAATGAAACCCATAATAATCAACGAGATGCCCATATGCGAATGACGGTGGACAAAGGCAAAACTGCCTATTTCCCAAATTCTATTGGCGGCGGATGCCCTCATCTGGCAAAAATGGCTCAGGGTGGATTTACTTCTTACGAAGAACGCATAGATGCCAAAAAGATTAGAGGTAGAAGTACCAGTTTTAGTGATCATTATTCGCAACCGGCATTGTTTTATCGTAGTCTTACCGATTGGGAACAACAACATGTAGCTGATGCCTATACATTTGAACTGGGAAAATGTACTTATGATCATATAAAAAAGCGTATGCTTTATGTGATCAACCAGATAGATAAAGATCTGGCTACCAAGGTTGCAAATGGTTTGGGGATGCAGGTTCCTAAAAATATTGATCAACCCGTGAATCAGGCTATTGGAGCAGATGCAAACGTAGAGGATCATCAGCCAGGACCTAAAAAAGAATATCTTGATCGATCAGAAGCATTAAGTTTAACGCATTTAAACTCAGGTAGTATCGCCACCAGAAAAATTGCTTTTCTAGTGGGAGATGGCTTTGATGGAGAACAGGTGATGAAAATGAAAAAAGCATTAACTGAAGAAAATGCGATGGTACATTTAGTGGCTACCCATGGCGGAACGGTTAAATGTGATCATGATAAAGACCACGAGGTTGACGCCGCATTGCTTACTACTGAGAGTGTTCTCTATGACGCGGTGTATGTTCCCGGAGGGAGTAAAAGTATAGAAGCATTACTAAACGCTCCAAAATCAATTAAGTTTATCAATGAAACTTTGAAGCACTGTAAAGCAGTAGCTGCCGAAAAGGGAGCCGCAGATCTATTGGATCAAACAGCTATTTCCATGTTTAAAGATGATAAAGCTATCTTAATTGGAAAAGATCCTGAAGATTTTATAGCACAAATTGCAGCACATCGTAACTGGGTACGTCAACCAGAGGCGATGAAGATTCCTGTATAAAGTTTAGTTTTTTAGTGCAATTGTGTTAGTAGAAAAGGCCGTATCATTGATACGGCCTTTGTATTAAATTATTATACTGGTAATTAATCTTCTTTCTGAATATCTTCCCACTGCCATCCATCGTTTTCAACAAGTTTTTGAAAGATCTTTCTTCCGCGGTTTTCGAAAGAAACTTCTTTATTAGCGTCGATAAAGTTATGCGATACTAAAACATTCGTTTTAATAGAAGAAATTAGATCATCTTTCTGTTTCTTAGTACCAGTAATTTGAGTGATTATCTTAAAATAATTATCGAAAGCAACTTTTAATGATCTAAGTTCGCTTTCTTTTGGTTTATGCTCTTCGTTTACTAAATGTTCTAATATTACTAAGCATTCGTGAATTTTAGAAAGTTCTAAAATAATATTGTAAGATCGATCGCTATTGTGAAAATAGTGAATTACGGGATAAGCTTTATGATTTTGTGTATGTTTAATTAGCGCTAAACTTAACTCTGAAGCATTGGCGGTTAAACCTTGGTAATGTTTACCATCGTAAGAGTTAATGATCATTTCCTGTGGATTACTGCCGTATCCGCTTATTTGAACCGCTAATTTCTGCTGCTCGATAACTGCTTGTAAAAGCGGAACAAAATAGGTAACAGACATTGTTAGAAGAACAAGACCGGTAAAAGAAAATATATTGGTGATTATACGCCAAAAATCTGTGCCTGGAATATATTCTCCACTTCCCAAAGTAGAAAGTGTATAGCCAGCAAAATATAATTTTTCGATTCCCTGTATCGGGGTTTTGTTAGAACTGCTTATTATACTAGCGGGATCTGAAACTAAAATTAGAGAAAGACTTGTCCATAATAATCCTACCCAAAAAATAATTATCCCGGTTAAGATCAAATATCCCGTTTTACCTAACAGTTTTGAATTTCCGTTTTTACCAGAAATGAGAAAACTTATTTTCCAGAGCAGTTTAGAAAAGTTGTTGGTTAAAAATCCACCACCTTCCATAGACAAGGTGGTTTTTAAAATATCGTTAACCGTTAAAATATATAGTATGGCTCCCAGGGCAAAAAATAGCATTCGTTCTAGTTTATTTTAAAGATAATGGAATTAATGTCTAGCCGAAATTTATTCAGGCGAAAAGCCATTCTTTTAAGTCTTATTTAGCAAATAAAGTGCAATAACATTCATCTTCTTTTAATTGAAATAATTTCTCTTCTGAGTTTTCATTTAATTCGAATATTATAAATTCTGTGGAAAAGCTAAAATTCTCGTTAACTACTGACTTAAAATGAGTTAATGCGTTATCTTCCGCAGATCTGTAAGCTTAATTTTGTAAAAAATAATCGAGAATGATAGAATTTTGGGACATACCTAAATTATTTGTAGCCTTTTTTATAATACTTCCTGTGGTTTCCTTAGTACACGAAATTGGCCATCTTTTGATAGCTAAGATTCTGGGCGCAAAACAGGTGAAAATAATTATAGGCTCTGGTAAAATACTTTTTAATACACGGTTTTTCGAAATAAGAAAATATTATTTCTACTATGGTTATTGTTACTTCGAAAATATTGAAGACAAAAGTAGATGGAGAAATTTGTTGATCTATTCTGGTGGGATTATCGCAAATATTCTTTCTAGTTTTGTGTTGATTTATTTAGTATCAAATCAGGTCATTGTAGAAACAATTTTTACCTATCAATTCCTATATTTTTCTTTGTATTATGTGTTTTTCGCTTTATTGCCTATGAGTTATCCTGACGGGAATTACAGCGACGGTAAAATTATTTATTATTTGCTGAAGAGAAATCATCAATTATTACAACAAAAGCAATTTCAACTTTATTATAACAAGGAAGAGAAAACCTGGATGCTATCTTCTGAAAATAAAGATGAAGCCGAATTTGATCATATCGATGATTATGATGAAGCATATCAGAAAGCTGTGACGCATGCAAGAGCCTCTAGACCCAGCAAGCTAGAAGTGATTAAGGAAAATACAAGTCATTTTGAAATTTTTCCTCGTAACCCAATTTAATAGTTATAAAAAAATCCCTGTTATTAACTAATTTCAATAACAGGGATTTATGATCAATTTATATTTCTCTCGCTCATTAACGAAGCAAGACTGCATCTTGAAACCTTTTAAGTTCAGCTATATTTTGCTTCAATTCATTATTAATAGATTCTAATTTGTACCTCTTCCTTTTTAGTTCGGGCTGTACTAGTTTAGCGCTTATGCCCTTTGCCAATTTGTTTTCAAGATACATCGCTTTATTCAATACATAGTTTCGGCCCTTTTTCTGCAAGAAGTGTAAACGATCGGCAAGTGCTTTTTCATCGGTTTTACGATGTATTATAGATCTGTTGAAGCTTTTATTTAAATCTTCAATGATTTGTAGCGCTTGGGTTTTATGATTTTCGAATAGTCTTTTAAAGATCATCCTCTTTGAGGCTTTTCTTGCTTCTTCAAAAAACAAAATATTTTCTTCAAGCTGATTATAGATCGAGTTTAAATTAATTTCGTTTTCTGATGCTTCAATTTTCTTCAGAATTAAAAACTCCGGGTAGGGTAGTTTTTGGAAATACTTTATGCAAATTTTTCCATTTCCTGGAATATTTTCGGTAACAAATTCACCATTTTCCGGATTAAAACTACCTTCCTCAGTTAAATAAACTCCAGAGATTATCGCTTCTTCCAGATCGTATATTTTATTTATTTCTTGTTCATTTAATTCGAATTTAGAATTTATCTTATGTAAGCAATCAGGTATACTTATTTCTTGACTGTTGCTTGGTTTTTTTCCGTTCTCATTTCTTTCTTTCATCATCATTCTGGTCTTTAAATTTTAATAATTTGATTTCTATTCGTGATCCCGATAAAATTTATTGATTTTATCAAAATACGCAGCTTTATTAACGCAAAAGAAGATAGTTTTAAAAAGCTGTTGTTTAGTTGGTTAAAGTGTTATAACTTGGTGAAACCAAACCAAATCTAACCTACCATGAAATTAATTAGCAGCTCTAAGCAGAAGCTCTTAATAGCTTTTCTTTTTTTAAGTTATGCTATTGCTATGGCTTCTACGATTCAAATCTTACCAGCGGTACTAACAATTCCGTTTTTCATTATTGGTTCTCTTTTGGTTTTAATATTATTTATTCGGTTTTTAATACGCCTTAGGTAACATTCTCAATTACGGAAGTTCCTTAAAAATCTCGTATTCAATTTCTTTAAAGCTACCGCCGTTACTGTCCTCTGCCGAGCAAGCTGTAAGTCCTACAATCAAATCCATTTTAGCTTCAAAAAGCACGTAATCATTGGGAGTATTAAAAGGTGGATCTACGCTTATTTTCCCATTTTTTTCAAATTGAACATTCATAAAAATATTGAAGGCCGTTGGAATGTCATCTGGCTCTATATCGAATTTCGCTAAATTGGTATATAAATTTTCGAAACAGCTAGGATGATATTCTTCATTTTTATACATAATTTTAAAGGTTTCGGGACTACAAGGCGCCAGTAAAAAGTCATTACGCCCATTGGTGTCTTCGACGATCTTCATCATTTTGTTGCTACGATTGCTCCAAAGGAAGTTGTCCTTACTAATTAGGATAGATTCTTCAAAATCTAAGGTTTTTCCGCTTGATATTTTTTCTCTTTTATCATTTTTATTAAAAAGAACCATGTCGCTTACCTGCTGTCCTTTAGGTCCGCTTACTTTTAAATATTCTCCTCGTTTTAAGATAAAACCTACTCCAGATTGTTTAGAAATCGTCTGCATAAAAAAAATTAATATTTAAAAGGGCATTCCCATTTTTCAGAAACCTTACGACCACTGTATTGCTTTGCTTCGCTATTAGAACCAAAATCCTCTAGCATGGGGTTTATATTTCCTTGTAGTTTCTTATCTCTTTTTCTAATAGTATTTCTTACTCGCTTATAAGTGCCCATTTCCCTTAATTTCTCAAATTGCCAGTGTAAATTAAAAGCAATAGCGGTAAACGGACTGCGACGTGCGAGTCTCGAACTGTTTGGATGTAAACCTACAATATAAAATGATCTCCCGGCAATACTAAAACTGAAATTCTGGTCGTCTGGATCATTACTTACTCTGCTATCCCAGTCGAAATTATCTATTTTATGAAGCTGATCTAATTGCATCCATAATTGCTTCTCGAAATCTAATTCGTTTAGCTGAGGTGTATCTGGAAAAACAGCTATAAAAGTTTCAAACTTGTTTGAGTCAAAATCGTATTCTTTTATATATGATTTTAGATCTTCGTATAATTTTGATGTTTCGCTAAGATTAGCCAGATTTTTATATGATTTTAGATGAACATTATCCATGCTAAAAACAGTTTTCGCCATAATACAGGGATGATTTTCTCCTGTAATAAATCGATCGAAATCTTTATAAATTTGGTCAATTTTATAGCTTTTGGTTAAATCTTCCTTCTTTTCTTCAGCAATCTTCAGCATAACTTAGTTTTTCTCAAATGTATTCTGAATCAATTGCGAGGAGAAATGGCTTAAGAACAGTTTAAATCAATATTTGGTACGGTTTAACATATAAAAAGTAATAGCGGCCGTATTTATAGTAAATACGTCATTTGTAACCTCTTTACTTTATGAATAAATCATATTTCTACTCATAGAGATTAAATAGCGATTTATACTTGTAAGTATATAGTAGGAGTAATTCCTGGATATTTTACTACAACCTGAATGAAGGCGCACAGAAGAATAATGGAAATTCTTTGAAGAGAAATGGCAATAACTATAATGTTTACTATTCATAAAAACTAAGCTAAATAAAAAAAGTCCTGCATTTTGCAGGACTTTTTTTATTCATTTTCAAGAATAAGCTCTACCAGAACGACAACAACGTAGTTGTCTTTGCGATTAATAGATAAGCTTACCGATTTTAGAACATAAGGACAATCTAAATGTCCAAGGATGTCATTTTTAATAATGTCATCTACAACAAGTTGATTTTCGAAATCTATTGGTGTCTTAATCTCGAAATTAAAAACTTTTAAATTGGGTATTTGTTTCAAAATGTAAAATTTAGGGCGCAAATTTAGTTCATTATTTCAATTCATTTAAAGTTTATTTTCAAATTAAATTTAAGAATTGGATAAATTATAAATCACTATGTAAGTTTATGAGATAAAAGAATCAATTTCATCGTTTAACAAACAAGCATTGAATTTACAGTTAAAAAAATCCTAAATTATTATTTTTAAATAACTTAATTAATTGGATTTAGCTAAATAATTTTAGTGTTTCTTTAACAAAATTAGCTGAAAATAATCACAGATTAATAATTCTAAATTGTGAGTTATGCTATAAGTTCTTATCTTTATGATACTTAGATCAAGATATTCGACCAAATTAGCTTGACAGTTTTGTTTCACGTTTAGTGTACGAGCAATTTCTCCCACGCTGTACCTGTGAAAATGACTTTCTGCCCTACCAGAAGCTGATAAGTAATTTTTAATTTTCTTTAAATATTATCTGAATGGTTGGAATATTTACTCAAAGATTAAATTCCTTTTTTACAAAATAAGATATATTCTAAAGGATCTAACCTCTAGATGTCTATATGTTTTATAGGCTGTAGAGCTCAACGTAACAACTTTCCTTTAAGTATACATCCATTTTACATATCTGTATAAAATGAAAATTTTATACGGCAGGGATTCTTTGATCCAATTCCGTTTGAGATAGACTAATCTAAATCTCTAATTATGGAATTATCATTACCTATTAATAACAAAAAGCTGCCATTAATTTTAGTGGTTTTTAATGTACTTTTTTTCTCGATAACATCTTATGCTCAAACATCAACACAACGCATATATGCAACTAATGCAGAAGCAAGTGCAGATGAATATTCTATATTAGGTATTCTAAGTGGGAGTGTAGACAATGCGAATGCGGCCACAGACTCAGATCTTACAACATTTGCTACATTAAATTCTACAGTTGTAAACGCCTTAGGCGGCTTGATCTCTTTTGGGGGAGAAGCTTCAATAAAACTTAATTTCGCTGAAACTCTACAGGCAAATACCCCTGTTACCATTAAACTTGGTTTAGGAGGTGATGTTTTATCTGCATTATCGGGAGTGTATTTACAAGGTATAAATGATACTGACTCAGGCGAGTCAAATGCAGGAGAAGAAATTATATTAGGCGATTTAGTTGGTGCACTTACAGGCAATCAACAATTAGAAGTAATAATAACTCCAGATGAAGACTTCAATGGAGTGAAAATTTCCCTTGGAGTTCCAGAAGGTTTACTAAATGTTGGAGTACTTACTACCGTAGATGTTTATGAAGCTTTTTATGAAGAAAGTAGCGTAGGTTCAGGTTGTATTGATCCTGTAGATGCTCTTGTTGGTATTGAAGGAGAATTACTTGATTTAAATTTACTTTCGGCTCTAGATGTCATTCAGAATCCATACAACGCAATAGATGGCGATCCAAATTCTGCAGCTCTTTTACGAGCAAACGTTAGTGCATTAACTTCTGCATATTTAAATATTCCTTTTAATGGAGAATCTAATCCTGGGGATCAAATTCAAATAATATTAGAAGATCAGGCAGCCGGACTTTTAGATCTTAGTTTATTATCATCAAATTTTCAGGTAATAGCCTTAAATGATAAGCAAGTAGTTCAAACCTTCAATACTACAAGTTCTTTACTAAGTTTAGAATTATTAAGCGGAAGCAGTTCGAAGTATTTACTTTCTCTTCCGGTATCTAATGCTTTTGATGAAGCAGAAATAAGATATGCAGGTAGTTTAGCTACTGTTTTTTCAGGTATTAATATTTATGAAGTAGGAAGCGCCCCGCCATCACCAGTAATAATTTCAGATGATCTAAATGCTGGGATAGCATCTATTTGCGAAGGGAAAGAGGTAAGCCTTTTCATCGAAAACCCGATAGCGGGTTCAGTTTACAATTGGTATACACAAGTCGAGGGAGGCACTATCGTTGCTACGACTACTTCTTTTACTCCTCAAAATTTAACCGATGGAACGTATGACTATTATGTGGCTCAATCGCGACCTGGCTGTATCTATGAATCTGCCCGCGTCAAGGTAACGATCGAAGTTGAAGACCTTCCAACCACACCTGTTTTAGTGGAGTCCAATATAGAAGTAGCCTCTGGGGGGGATGTTACTTTCGAGATCGAGAATCCAGATACCAATATAACGTATAACTGGTACGCTGAAGGGGATGCGAGCACGATAGTTCATACGGGGGAGACGTATGCGCTAACTGACGTAACGGCTTCAGCTGGTTATACGGTTATTGGGGTATCAGCAGCGGGCTGTGAAAGTTTGGGAGCCGATGTTACTGTAACAGTATTGGATAATTTATTACCACCAACGGTAGCACCAGAGATGGCTACAATATCTGAAGGGGAAACACAACCCTATATGGCCAGTAGTGAAAACCCAGATCCTGTAGAATATGCTTGGTATGATGATAATGGCGTAGAAGTTTTTGTGGGAGAAAACTATACAACACCATCAAATCTTGCACCTGGCGATTATACCTATGATGTTATTTCCAGAAATTCGGATACCGGGCAGAAATCAACACCTACCACAGTAAACTTAACTGTTTTGTCCGATTTATTACCACCAACGGTAACACCGAAGATGGCAACAATCTCCGAAGGGGAAACACAGACCTATATGGCCAGTAGTGAAAACCCAGATTCTGTGGAATATGTTTGGTATGATGACAATGGTGTAGAAGTTTTTGTGGGAGAAAACTATACAACACCTTCAAATCTAGCACCTGTTGATTATACATATGATGTTACTTCCAGGAATCCGGATACCGGACAGGAATCAACACCTACCACAGTAACTTTAACTGTTTTGTCCGATCTATTACCACCAACGGTAACACCGGAGATGGCTACAATATCCGAAGGGGAAACGCAGACCTTTATGGCCAGTAGTGAAAACCCAGATCCTGTAGAATATGCTTGGTATGACGATAATGGTGTAGAAGTTTTTGTGGGAGAAAACTATACAACACCAACAGACCTAGCACCTGGTGATTATACCTATGATGTTATTTCCAGAAATCCGGATACCGGACAGGAATCAACACCTACCACAGTAACTTTAACTGTTTTGTCCGATCTATTACCACCAACGGTAACACCGGAGATGGCTACAATATCCGAAGGGGAAACGCAGACCTTTATGGCCAGTAGTGAAAACCCAGATCCTGTAGAATATGCTTGGTATGATGATAATGGCGTAGAAGTTTTTGTGGGAGAAAACTATACAACACCATCAGATCTTGCACCTGGTGATTATACCTATGATGTTATTTCCAGAAACCCGGATACCGGACAGGAATCAACACCTACCACAGTAAGTTTAACAGTAGAAGCAGTTGAAGATCTTACCGATTGTACGGCAGCCAATGCTCAAAATAATGGTATCGATGGTTTACTATGTGTATTATGCGGAGTAAGCAATGCCGGAAATTCGGTAGATAATGATCCTAATAATTTTGCAAGATTAAGGGTTAGTGTCGGGGTATCAGCTTCGGTATATCAAGAGCTTATTTTTCCAAATTCAGGAATAGCAGGAGATAGCATCCGAGTAGATCTGGGCATTCCCGGAGGCCTTGCCGATGTATCGGTATTAAGCGGATTGCAGGTTACCTTATTAAATGGAAATACTCAGGTAGATCAATATACCTTAAATAGTTCTTTAGTTCGTCTAACTCTACTTGGCGGTGAACGTTTTAGTGCACAATTTGAAGCCAGTGGCGTATATGATCGCGTAGAGATCCGTAATCTTGGATTGGTAAACGCATTAGAAAGTACCGATATCTACGGAGCTTATATTGAAGTTCCTGATCAAATTATTGATTATGAAGTTACAGAAATATGCAGTGGAGAATCGGTTAATTTCAACATAGAAACTCAAGCGGGATTATCTTATATATGGTTTGATTCAGAGTCAGGTGATAATCAAATGGCCAACGGTGGAAGCTATACAACTTCAGAAATAGAATCAGATCAAACCTTCTTTTTAGAAATAAGTCGAAATGGATGTCCTATACAGAATAGAATTCCTTTTGAAGTACAAGTTTTACCTACAGCTACGGAATCTGATCTGGTAACCACGGATTATGATATCTGTGTAGGTGGAAGTGTAGCACTCGAAGCAACAACTGCTATTGCTAATGCAACGATCAGATATTACGCCGATGCTGAATTAACCACAGAGATTACCGATCTTACAGTAACGCCAACAAGCACTACGACTTATTATGTAACGGTAAGCGGTGATGGTGTTTGTGAAAACCTTCCCGGTGAAGCGGCGATGATCACGGTAAGTGTGAGCGATCCGGGAACACCAACTACCGATATGCCAATACAAAGCTTCTGCGGAGATGCTACGATAGCTGATCTAATGACCAATGAAGGCAATGTGGTTTGGTATGCCGATGAAGATGGAACAACAATCCTATCCGATACTGAAATATTAGTAAACGGAACTTACTACGCCGGATTCGATCCAACGAGCGGTTGTGCAAGTTCAGAGCTTCTAGCGGTAACCGTAGAATTATTACCAACCGCTACGGAATCTGATCTGGTAACCACCGATTATGATATCTGCGCCGGCGGTAGTGTGGAGCTTGAAGCAACAACTTCGGTAAGCAATGCTACGATCAGATATTACGCCGATGCTGATCTAACGAATGAAATCACCGATTTAGAGGTAATGCCATCGGTAACCACAAGCTATTACGTTACCGTAAGCGGAGACGGAGTTTGTGAAAACCTTCCGGGAGATGCGGCAATGATCACGGTCACTGTGAGTGATCCCGGAACACCAACTACCGATATGCCAACACAAAGCTTCTGCTCAGATGCTACAATAGCCGATCTAATGATCAATGAAGGGAATGTGGTATGGTATGCTGATGAAGATGGCGGAGACATTTTAGATGAAACAATGCTTCTTGAAAACAGAACGTACTACGCTGGTTTTGATCCGGCAAGCGGTTGTGCGAGCAGTGAACTTTTAGCGGTAAGGGTTGAGATTTTGCCAACCGCTACGGAATCAGATCTTATAACAATGGATTATGATATTTGTTCTGGTGGTAGTGTGGAGCTTGAAGCAACAACTTCGGTAAGTAATGCAACGATCAGGTATTACGCCGATGCCGAATTAACCACAGAAATCACCAATTTAGAGGTAATGCCATCGGTAACCACAAGCTATTATGTAACGGTTGTTGGAGACGGAGTTTGTGAAAACCTTCCGGGAGATGCGGCAATGATCACGGTAACTGTGAGTGATCCGGGCACACCAACTACCAATATGGCAACACAAAGTTTCTGCGGAGATGCTACAATAGCTGATCTAATGACAAATGAAGGCAATGTGGTTTGGTATACTGATGAAGATGGCGGAGACATTTTAGATGAAACAATGCTTCTTGAAAACAGAACGTACTATGCCGGTTTTGATCCAGCGAGTGGTTGTGCAAGTTCAGAATTATTAGCGGTAATGGTTGAGATTTTACCAACCGCTACGGAATCAGATCTTATAACAATGGATTATGATATCTGCGCCGGTGGAAGTGTGGAATTGGAAGCAACGACTGCGGTAGCCAATGCTACGATCAGATATTACGCTGATGCTGAACTGACCACGGAAATCACCGATCTAACAGTAATGCCAACGGCAACTACTACCTATTACGCAACAATAAGTGGTGACGGAGTTTGTGAAAACCTTCCGGGTGAAGCGGCGATGATCACGGTAAGTGTGAGTGATCCGGGAACACCAACTACCGATATGGCTATGCAGAGTTTCTGCGGAGATGCTACCATAGCCGATCTAATGACTAATGAAGGCAACGTGGTTTGGTATGCTGATGAGAATGGCGGAGACATATTGGATGAATCCATGGTTCTTGAAAACGGAACTTACTATGCCGGCTTTGATCCAGCGAGTGGATGTGCGAGCAGTGAACTTCTAGCGGTAAGCGTAGAACTATTACCAACCGCTACGGCTAGTGACTTAACAGTAAACGATAGTTTTATTTGTAGTGGCGGTAATGTTATGCTTACTGCAACTAGCTCGGTTGCCAATCCTGTATTCAGATATTATTCTGATGCGGAACTCAATTCAGAAATTACTGATCTAACAGTAATGCCAACAAGCACCACGACTTATTATGTAACGGTAAGTGGTGATGGTGTTTGTGAAAACTTACCAGGTGAAGCGGCTACCCTTCAGGTGATTGTAAGTGATCCTGATACGCCAACAACAACATTACCTAATCAATCTTTTTGCGCCGGGGCAACGGTGGCTGATATTCAGGTAAATGAAGCCAATGTTGTTTGGTATGCTTCTGCAGATTCAGCTAGTCCGCTTGCTCAAAATACTCAATTAGAAAATGGGATGACTTACTATGCAGGGTTTGATCCGGCTAGCGGCTGTTCAAGTTCACAACGTTTAGCAGTTACGGTTAGTTTATTAACAGATGTGGTTGCTAGTATAGACGGACTTGTCGATGGAATCTGCTTAATGGAAGAAGTAACATACACGACAGAACCTGGTAAAGAAGATTATCTGTGGGATATCGACGGCGGTGAAATAATAGCCGGTGGTGGATTATCTGATAATTCAGTTACCGTAAGATGGACTAGTGTTCTAAATACTTCAGTTAGTGTTTCATATATGGATATTGATAGTTGTTCCGCAGAAGCAATGGAAATAATTGACATCAACGTAGTTAACTGTTCAGATCTAGCGATGAGTATTTCCGTAGATAACTTATCACCAATGATTGGAGACGATGTGACTTTCACCATTAGGGTTGATAATCTTGGTGATGTAGACTATAGTGATATCGTGATACGCAACATGATGCCTTCAGGATATGAGTTAAAGTCGGTCAATTCAGTAATGGGACAGTTTAGTATGGTTAATATGGATTGGACCATACCAATGTTGCAGGCTAATGCATCTGCTGAAGCTCGAATCACGGTAGAAATACTGGATATCTATGAATATATGAATGTGGTAGAACTTATGTCTAGCGTTCCGGTAGATCCTAATGCGAGTAATAACAGGGCACAAATCACTGTAAATCCGCTTTGTCTTGTGGTATACAATGAATTTACTCCTAATAATGATGGCTCTAATGATGTGTTTAGGATCGATTGCATCGAGAATTATCCAAATAACAAGCTTGAAGTTTATAATCGATATGGAGACCTGGTATTTGAAACCAGTGGATACCAGAATAATTGGGATGGGACAGCAAATAGAGGAGCTGTTCTCACTAATAAGCCTTTACCGGTAGGCACTTATTATTATGTCTTGCAGGTAAATGAAAGGGGAGAAATAGATAGCGTGAACATGCAGGGATGGTTATATATAATGAGATAATGTATAGATGAAATTAAATCTTAACTGAGAAAAAATTAAAATTATGAATACAGCTTATATATATAGAAATTTAAAAGCGTGCTTAGTTCTTCTAATCTTAATGATCACTAAAGCGGCTATCGCGCAGCAAGATCCGCATTATACACAATATATGTACAATACAATGTCTATAAATCCGGCTTACGCCGGGAGTACAGGGAGCTTGCAGGCATTGCTACTTTATCGTAGTCAATGGGTTGGTGTAGAGGGCGCACCAGAGACTCAGAATTTTAGTATACATGCTCCCTTAAGAAATGAAAAGATGGGATTGGGGCTAAATATTGTTAACGATCAACTTGGGCCGTCTAGTGAAGTTTTTGCTGATGCCAATTTTTCATATACTATTCAGACCGGGTATTACACAAAACTCGCCCTAGGAGTTAAGGGTGGTGCCCAGCTTTTGAATGTGGATTGGAGTAAAGGTCGTTTTTACGATCCAGACGATGTTCTTTTAAATACCAATATTGAAAGCAGAATTATGCCTTCTGTTGGGGCCGGATTTTATTGGTATTCTGATCGCTGGTATATTGGTGCTTCGGTGCCTAACTTTATAAGATCAGATTATTATGATGATATTGAAGAAGCTGTGCTTTCAGATCGATTGCATTATTTCATAATGGGGGGATATGTCTTTGATATTAACCGAAATTTGAAATTTAAGCCTGCCTTTTTAGTAAAAGCGGTTGGTGGAGCTCCAGTATCAGTAGATCTTTCAGGAAATGTATTATTACAAAATTTCTTGAGTCTAGGGGCAGCCTATAGATGGAATGATTCTGTTAGTTTCCTGGCCGGTTTTCAAATAAGTAATAGCCTATTTGTGGGATATTCTTTCGATTACACCACAACAGATTTCAATAAATACAATGATGGAACTCACGAGATTTTATTGCGATTTGATCTTATGAAAGGAAACAATAAAATTAAATCCCCTCGATTCTTTTAATTCACTTTTGTCATGAAAAACTACGTTTTACTATTACTTTTTTTGAGTTTAGGGTTTACGTTGTATGCCCAGCGCGTAAAGCATGCCAACCAATTATTCGAAGAGATGAATTACATTGAAGCGGCGCAAGTCTATGATGATTATCTGGCCAAAAACGATGAAAGAGAAATTGAAACCTTGAAAAAAGCCGGGGATGCTCACTATTTAATTAGTGAGATCCCAGAGGCTTTAAAATGGTATACTGAATTGTATAGCATTCAGGGAGAAGCGATGGAAAATGACTATATGTTTAAATATATCCAAAGTTTACGCGGAGTTCGGGATTATAAGAAAGCAGATGGACTTGCTGAAGTTTACTTAAAAAGAAAGAATAATCCCATGCTTATAGCTCGTTTTATGGAACAGAAAAAGGAGTTATGGGGAATGCAGGAAGGAAACTCAGGCTATATACTTTATAATTTGTCCACAAATAGCGAGAATTCAGATTTTGGGCCGGCATTTTATGGCGATCAGTTAGTATATTCTTCTAGTAAAAAGAATAATGAAACCGGCAATAAAATTTATGTATGGAACCAACAGCCTTTTTTAGACCTGTACATTGCAGATCGCACTAAAAATAACGGCGAACTTGTAAATGAAAAATTATTTATGGAAGGCCTTGCTTCCCGTTATCATGATGCCACCATTGCATTTTCCAAAGATTTAGATACAATTTATTACACCTCTAATATGAGTAAAAACAACAAGCTGTTTAATAATGCAGATGGTATAAATAATTTCCATGTAATGCGCGGACTTATAAAAGAAGGTGAGGTTAGTGACGTAGAAGATCTAATTTTTAACAGTAAAGACTATTCGGTTGGACATCCGGCTCTTAGCGGAGATGGAAAATACCTGTTTTTTGTCTCCGATATGCCGGGTGGATTTGGTGATACCGATATTTATATGGTTCAGTTAAATCCCGATGGAAGTATGACGCAGCCCAAAAACCTGGGGCCAGAAATTAATACTGAAGGTCGAGAAATGTTCCCGTATTACCAGGATGATGTTTTGTATTTTTCTTCAGATGGACATTATGGTTTAGGCGGATTGGATATTTTTCAGGCTAAAAATTTAGGAGATTTTCGTTTTAGCGTTCCACAAAATTTAGGGAAACCAATTAATAGCAGTAAAGATGATTTTTCTTATATCATTGCTGAAAATCAGGAAGACGGTTATATGTCCTCTAACCGAAGTATGGGCAAAGGCGATGATGATATTTATTATTTTACACGTTCCTGTTATCAATTCGTAGCGGGAAAAGTATTGGATTCATTTACCAAAAAACCTTTAAAAAATGCGGCTATAATTATCAAAGATCAATTTGATGCCAAAATAAAAACAGTAACCACAGATAGCCAGGGAAAGTATGTAGCGCAGGTTCCCTGTAATGATGAGTTTTTATTTACTGCGGAAAAAAATAACTACTCAAAAGCTTCAAAGTTGATAACAACAGAAAATGTACATCGTGATACCATAAGTGGGGTTAACTTTTTACTGTCTGCTTACCAGGATCTGGTAGAAACCGATGGTGATGAGGAGAAAATAAAGATCGATCCTATATTTTTTGAATTTAACCAATACGATATACGGCCAAAAGCGGCAAAACAGCTGGATCATATTGTGTATGTTATGCAAAGTTTTCCCGAAATGAAGATCAAGATCGAATCGCATACCGATTCCCGAGGCAGTGATACTTACAATTTAATTTTGTCTCAAAATCGTGCAAAATCAACTAAAGAGTATCTAATCTCACAAGGAATAGCAGAAAACCGAATTGTAAGCATCAAAGGCTATGGGGAAATTGAAATCCTAAACCGCTGCAGCAACAACGTCGAATGTTCTGATGAAGAACACGAAGAAAACCGCCGCTCAGATTTTATTGTGGTGGAGAGGTAGGAGGATTCGAAAATTATTGATTCTTCTAATTATTAAAAGCTTTTTCCTAATTTCAATTTTCTTCGATGGTTTTTCAGAATTAAAAAAGTAGCGTAAAAAATCACCAAAATCAGCGGAATGCCAACGCCTAGATATCGCAAAGACATATCAAAAGTGTTTGCAATTTCTCCGAAAGAAGAGATCACAAAACTTACGATGGAAGTGATAATATAAAGGAGTCCGCCAATTAATCCTCCGGCAATCCCGGCATTGCTAGGAAAATAGATCATATTCTGAGTAAAATAGTTGGTGAAAATAAAACCGGAAACAATATGAATTAAAAACGCAAATCCTACTAAAAGGTATAATTTGTCTAATTGAAGTGAAGCGATTACAAATAGAATTAACAAAACGATTTGTGCAAAAGCCGATATTCGTAATTTTATAGGGAAATTTTGTTTCGAAAAAGTTTTGCTTAAAATTCCTCCAATCATCCAGGAAATTCCTAGGATAAGTGTACAATATCCTGTGGTTACTGCATTAAGACCAAAGTGATGTTCTACCACAAATGGGCCAGCAATATTAAATACCATAACGGTAGAGTAGGCAAGCCCTAAGATTAAAATTCCAAAAACAAAGGCTTTATTTTTCAGCATTATGGCGTAAAGCATTGAAGTTTTCTTCAGGTTGAATTTCTTCACGCTTCTAATTGTTTCGCCACTTAACAATAATTCAGCAAAAAATAGAATTCCGGCGTAAATAGCGAGGAAATAAAAATTAGCCTGCCAATTAAATAAACTTTCCAGATATCCGCCAAGAAAAGGTGCGATTATAGGTCCGCAAGACCATACGATGGTGAAAAAGCTTAAAAAATGCTTCCGTTTTTCTTCATCATAAACATCTACAAAATAAGCACGTTTAGCCACTACGATAAAAGAAGTCCCCAAGCCCTGCACGATTCGCCAAAAACAGATAAGCCAAACCTGCTCTGTCCAGGTAATGGCAAGACTACTTATAACTAAAGCCACTAAGGAAAATAAAACGGGTTTATAACGCCCAAGACTATCTAAAATGCTCCCAACAAATAGCTGTGCAAAGCCATAACTTAAAAAGAAACAGGTTAAGGTAAGCTGAATACTTTTTTCTGAAACCGAGAGATTTTGTGCCATCGAGGGGAAAGAAGGCAAATAAATATCAGTCATAAATCCTGAAAGTGGAATCGTAAAAAAAGTGACTATGGTAGCAATTTGTTTCCGTTTCTCAGAGGCTTCTCTTAAGTGCATTGGTTGGGGGATTAGAAATGCGGCAAATATCAGATTAATTTTCGGGAGGTAAGTCGGAATATTTTAGTGAGACTTTCAGTGTTCGAAAAATTCATATTAATTTATTTACGGCTCTCCAGTAATTATTTTTATGCTAAAAACGGAGCCGGTTCAAAAATCCAAAATTTTTATAAAATACACCTATGACAACGATTCGCCAGCTTGGTGGCAAAGTAAAGTAATATGGTAGCTAATCTGTTAATTACAATGGCTATTTTGCAAATCGATAGCAAAAACTTAGTAGATTATCCCGCTTTCTTTGGCGGCAATAGAAAAAAGGAAAAGAAATATTAGAAAGATATTTGAAATTGAAGAATCTGGAGATAAACCAATTCTGGATAAAGCTATAGAGTATGGTTTTCTGTAATAGGTTAATCTAACGAGTTTTTGGTTACCCAGGTTTTCCAGCCAATAATCGCCATTTGTACTTTGCTGGCCTTGGTTAGATCTAATTGCTTTTTTGAATAACTTGGCAATAATTTCTTGTTTAATTTTGCTAAAGATTTAAACAACTTCTTTTTCATTTTGGTTAGTTTATTTCAAATATATTAAAATATTGACTTTCAATAAAAAAGAAGCTATTTTTATAAATTACTCGATAATCGAGATTTAATGTTCCGAGGCTTAGCTCGGTACAAAGATGATTTTCAAAAAATGCCTCACTAGCTTACTTGTTCTAAGGTAGTTTACTTACCAGGTTTTTGATTAGTGATCTTAAAGTCATTATTATCAGTATCCATAACCATATAAATAGTTTCTACATGATCACTGCTATTAGAGGCGCTGTAGGTAACATTCCATGAAGATGAACCAGAATGTCTGGCTTTCATTTTAATAGTATAGATTAGCCCTTCATCATTTCTATGCAGTTTTTTAATATCTACATCAACATCGTATGCTTTTTTAATCTTCTTGATCATATTATTAATAGCAGCATCAGTTTCGTTAGGATTAATCGTATACACAAAAACTTTAGAAGTCGTTTGTGCCGGTATATCACCTTTATAGTCATTGGTGTAAATTTCCACTACACCATACTTAGCTTGCTTATTT